>CAJWQN010000001.1 GCA_913045505.1 uncultured Rhodospirillaceae bacterium
CCGACAAGCCGGCCCCGGAACAGGCCGCGCCCGACAGCACGCCGCCGAGTTTCGATGTGGTGACCGTGGCGCCCTCGGGTTCGGCGGTGATCGCCGGACGCGCCGAACCGGGCGCCGAGGTGTCGATCACCGAAGGCGAGAAGGATCTCGGCACGGTCACGGCCGATCGGCGCGGCGAATGGGTGCTGATTCCGACCCTACCGCTGGCGCCCGGAACCCGCGAGCTTGGCCTGGAATCAACGTCGCGCACAGGCGTGAAGACCCTGTCTCGGGAGGTGGTGGTCCTGGTGGTGCCCGAGCGCGCGCCACCGACATTGCCCGAGCGCGAGGCGGTGGAGCCGGCATCGATGGCCACCGCCGCCGATTCACCGTTGGCGGTACTGATGCCGCGTGCCGGCATCGGCGATGTTCGCCTGCTCCAGGGGGCGGTGCCCAAGACCGGCCTGGTCGCCGAGCAGGGCTTGTCGCTGGACGTGCTCAATTACGATGTCGTCGGGCAAGTCGATTTCGCCGGCAAGGGGCGGGTCGGCAGCCAGATCGCCGCCTATGTCAACAATCGACTGATCGGAATGGCCGCGGTCGCGGCCGACGGGACTTGGCGGGTGGTGCCGAGTGAAGCGATCTCGCCCGGTCTCTATACCTTGCGCGTCGACCAGATCGACGACTCCGGCGCGGTGGTGGCCCGTCTGGAAACGCCGTTCTCGATGGCCGATTTCGAGCACCCGGCGGTGGGCGAGGGCCTGGTGGTGGTGCAACCGGGCAACAGCCTGTGGCGCATCGCCCGACGGCTCTATGGCCAGGGCACCCGCTATTCGGTGATCTTCGGCGCCAATCATGATCAGATTCGGGACCCTGACTTGATCTATCCCGGGCAAATCTTCGTCGTGCCCGACGAAAGTTGAGCGGCCCCAGCCACCGTGCCGAGCGGCGGCCGGCCGATCGCCCATGCCGCCCACATCGTGACCTGAACGTCCGAGCGCGATGAGACCGCCGACCGTCAACGCCCCCGAGCCGGTTGCCGGTGCCCCGCCCCGCGGGCTGAGGCGCGATCTCGAGACCCTGCGCACGCTGCTGCCATATCTGTGGCCGACGACCCGGCGCGACCTGAGGGTGCGTGTGATCGGTGCCCTGGGGCTGCTGGTCGCGGCCAAGGTCGCCAACATTCAGGTCCCGCTGCTGCTCAAGGCGCTGTTCGATTCGCTCGATTCCAGCCAGCATCAGATCATCGCGCTGCCGATCGCGTTGCTGTTCGCCTATGGCGCGGCGCGGGTGCTGGCGATCGCGTTCGGCGAGCTGCGTGACGCCCTGTTCGCGCGGGTCGCGCAGAACGCGATTCGCCAGGTCGCGCTGACCACCTTCCGCCGACTGCACCGCCTTGCGTTGCGTTATCATCTGGATCGCCAGACCGGCGGCCTGAGCCGGATCATCGAGCGCGGCACCAAGGGCATCGAGTTCCTGCTCAACTTCACGCTGTTCAACGTGCTGCCGACGCTGCTCGAAATCGGTCTGGTCTGCGGGATTCTGCTTTACAAATACGACGCGCCGTTCGCCGCGATCACCTTCATCGCCATCGTCTCCTACATCGGGTTCACCCTGTTCGCCACCGAATGGCGGTCCAAATTCCGGCGGCGGATGAACCGGACCGACGAGCAGGCTCACACCCGCGCCATCGACAGCCTGCTCAATTACGAGACCGTCAAATATTTCGGCAACGAAGAGCACGAGGCCAGGCGGTTCGACCGTTCGCTCCGGCGTTACGAGGGCGCCGCGGTCGCCTCCAAGGTGTCGTTGTCGCTGCTCAACACAGGCCAGGCCTTCATCATCGGCGGCGGCGTGGTGGCGGTGATGGCCTTGGCGGCACAGGGTATCGTCGATGGCAGCTTGGCATTGGGCGATCTGGTGCTGGTCAACGCATTCCTGCTGCAGCTCTATCAGCCGCTTAATTTTCTCGGCTTCGTTTATCGCGAGATCAAGCAATCGCTGATCGATATGGAACGCATGTTCGACCTGCTGGGCGAATCGATGGAGATCACCGACGCTCCCGATTCCCCGCCCCTGGCGGTGAACGGCGGCGTGATTATTTTCGACCGGGTCGATTTCGCCTACAAGCCGGATCGTCAAATCCTGCGCGACGTTTCGCTCACCGTACCGGCCGGACGCACGGTCGCGATCGTCGGGCCCAGCGGCGCCGGCAAATCAACCGTTTCCCGGCTGCTGTTCCGGTTCTACGACGTGACCGGCGGGGCGATCCGAATCGACGGCCAGGACATCCGCAACGTCACCCAGGATTCGCTCCGCGCGGCGATCGGGATCGTGCCCCAGGATACTGTGCTGTTCAACGATACCATTCTCTACAACATCGAATACGCCAAGCCCGGCGCCACTATGGAAGAGGTGGTCGCGGTCGCGAAAATGGCCAAGATTCACGATTTCATCGCCTCCTTGCCCGACCGCTATGAAACCCGGGTCGGCGAGCGCGGGCTCAAGCTCTCGGGCGGCGAGAAGCAACGGGTGGCGATCGCGCGCATGCTCTTGAAGGCGCCTCCGATCATGGTCTTCGACGAGGCCACCTCGGCGTTGGACACGGCCACGGAAAAGGAGATTCAGGCGAGCTTGGGCGAACTGTCGCGGGACCGTACCACCGTGATCATCGCCCATCGCCTGTCGACGGTGGTCGACGCCGACGAAATCCTGGTCCTCGACCAAGGCCGCATCGTCGAGCGCGGCGGCCATGCCGGCTTGCTGGCCGCCGACGGCGTCTACGCGAGCATGTGGCGGCGCCAGCAGGAAAGCGAGCAGGCCGCCTTGCGTCTGGATTCGCTGCGCCGCGCCGAGGATCGCCAGCCGGAGCCCGAGCAGGCTTAACGTCGGGCCGTGGCGGGGGTAGAATGCCGGTCGCGAGAGTGAACCATGCACAAGGGGTCGCCGCATTCGATGCTGGTGCCGATTCATCGTGAAGGGTGGCGGTTCGTGGCCGTCTTCGTTGGCGCCACGGCGGGCTTGTGGTGGCTGGCCGCGCCCTTGGGCTGGGCCGGTGCGGCGCTGACCTTGTGGTGCGCCTATTTCTTTCGGGATCCCGCGCGCGCCGTGCCGCCGGAGCCGGGGGTCATCGTCAGCCCGGCCGACGGCGTGGTCCTGCCGATCGAGGTCGCCGCGCCGCCGGCGGAACTCGACATGGGGCCGGCGCTCCGCCGGCGAATCAGCGTGTTCATGAACGTGTTCAACGTCCACGTGAATCGGATTCCGGCCGACGGCACGGTCACTGCCTTGAGCTATCGACCGGGCAAGTTCTTCAACGCCTCGTTCGACAAGGCCAGCGAACATAACGAGCGCCAGTCGGTGCGCATGTCCACCGCCGGCGGCCACGACATCGCCTTCGTCCAGATCGCGGGCCTGGTGGCCCGGCGCATCCTGTGCCAATTGGTGCCCGATCAGCGGGTCTGCGCCGGCGAGCGATTCGGCCTGATCCGGTTCGGCAGCCGAGTCGATCTCTACCTCGACGACGACATGGAGCTGATGGTGCGCGCCGGTGAACATGCCATCGGCGGAGAAACCATTTTGGCCCGCGAGCGCCCGGCCCCGGGATCCGGGCCATGATGGTGCGCCCGCCCCGACGGCGGCGCCTCAGAGCGCTCCCGGTCAATCATCTTCTGCCCAACATGCTGACCGTGTTCGGTCTCTGCTCGGGGTTCTCCGCGGTTCATTTCGCGTTCCAGGACCGTTACGAAACCGCCCTGGTGTGCCTGTTGCTGGCGGTCATCCTGGATGCCCTGGACGGGCGCCTCGCGCGTTTGCTCAGGGTCACCAGCGAGTTCGGCGCCCAACTCGATTCGCTTGCCGACATCGTCAATTTCGGGGTCGCGCCGGCCTTGGTCCTCTACAGCTGGTCGGTCAACCAGTTGGGCAATCTGGGCTGGGTGTTGGTGCTTCTGTTCGTGGTCTGTTGCGCGCTCCGCCTGGCGCGGTTCAATGCCGGCCTGAACGCGCCCGAGCCGACGCCGTTGAGTTCGGCCTTTTTCACCGGCGTGCCGGCGCCGGCCGGGGGCGGGGTGGTGATCCTGCCGATGCTGCTGAGCTTCACGATGGGGCCCGGGTGGTTCGACCAGCCGATCCTGGTCGGGATGCATATGCTGGTGATGGCCCTGATGATGGCGAGCCGCATTCCCACCTACTCGGTCAAGCGGTTTCGCCTGATGCAGGATCACGTGGTGCCGGCGCTGTTGGCGGTGGCGCTGCTGGCGGCGCTGCTGGTGACCTTCACCTGGTGGACGCTGACCGTGCTCATCATCGCCTATTTGGCCTCGATCCCGTTCAGTTGCTTGGCCTATCGGCGGGCCAAACGCGCGCTTGCCCTGGGCCCGCAATCGCCGGCCGAGTCGGAGTCGGATCGGGTCGATCCGAGCTGAGGCCTACGCCGCCGGCCGCCGGCCAACGCCGATACGGGCATGGGCGGTGATGTGGTAGGCCCCGTCCTTCAGATATTCCGCGAAACCGGCCTCGACCTGGCGCTCGACCTCGGCCCGTTGTGCCGGGGTCGCATCGGCCAGTTCCTCGGCGAACGACATTTCCATATTGGCCCGCCAGAACTTCGACCCAGCGGCGGGGCGCGCGTCCAGACGCAGCTCCCGCTCGGCGACGTCGCCCAGGCCCGCGTCGGTCATCAGGCCGGCCAGAAGGCCGGGCGCGGCGAACCGGAACTGCGCCAGATTCGGATCCGGCGCAAGACCCAGCGCCGCGCGCACCCGGCTTTGGATCACCGCGAATATGGTGGTGTCCTCCATCGGCCCCCAGACCATCCAGGCGGTGCGCCCGCCGGCCACCAGCACCCGGCGCGCCTCGGCCAGGGCCGCCGCCGGATCGGGGCAGAACATGATCCCGAACCGGCAGATCACCTCGTCGAAGCTTTCGTCGGCGAACGGCAGCGCTTCCATATCGGCGATCTCGAAGCGCATGGTATCGAGCTCGGCCGCCGCCGCCCGCCGGCGGGCTCCGTCGAGCATATCGGGACTCATGTCGGTGGCCGTGACCACGCCCTCGGGGCCGATCCGGCGCGCGCAACTCAGCGCCGGCTCGCCGACCCCCGAGGCGAGGTCGAGGACACGATGGCCGCTGGCCACTTCGGCGGCATCCAACAGGGGCTCGTTGAACCGCCCGGCGACCTTTTCCATAACCTCGGCCCACCGGTTCCAGGCCGCCGCGCGGATATCCCAGTTGCGCCTGACCACCCCCTTGTCGAGAGGCGCGAGCGATTCGGCGCCGGCCATGAGGCCGTGCTCAGCCGCCGAACCGGCGATAGACGAATTCGGGCGGCGCCTCCTGGTCGGCCTCCTCGAGCGGCATGTCCAGCACATCGCGCTGTGGCGAGAGCTCGCAGGCCGGGTCGACATTGGCCGCGTCTCCGGTCAGCGCGAACGCCTGACAGCGGCAGCCGCCCCAGTCGATTTCGCGCCGGTCGCAGGATCGGCAGGGCTCCGGCATCCACGCCGTGCCGCGGAACCGGTTGAAGCCCTCGGAATGATCCCAAATCCAGGACAGGTCGTGGTCGCGGACCGATTCGAAACCGAGCGAGGGGATCGATGCGGCGGCATGACAGGGCAGCACCTTGCCCGACGGCGTGATGTTGAGGAACTGGCGGCCCCAACCGCCCATGCAGGATTTCGGCCGGCGGGCGTAGTAGTCGGGCACCACATAGTCGATCGCCAGGACGCCCTTGAGCCGGACACGCGCGTCCTCGACCAGGGCCGTGGCCTCGTCGAGCTGGGCGCGGGTCGGCAGCAACGCGGCCCGGTTGCGCAGCGCCCAGGCGTAATATTGGACTTGGGCCACTTCCAAGCGCTCGGCATCGAGTTCAACCGCCATCTTCAGCACGTCGGGGAGCTGGTGCAGGTTGTGGCGATGCAGGACGGCGTTGACGGTCAGCGGCATATCCAACTTGCGCACCAGGCGGGCGATCTCGAGCTTCCTGGCATGGCCCTTGAAGCCGGCAACGCGGTCGGACAGCTCCGGGGTGGTCCCCTGGAAGCTGACCTGGACGTGATCGAGCCCCAGGTCGCGGAGCCCACGCAGCCGATCTTCGTCGAGCAGCACGCCGGACGTGATCAGATTGGTGTAGAGCCCGCGCTCGGCCGCGCGTTCCACCAGTGCCTCCAGGTCCTTGCGAACGGTCGGCTCGCCGCCCGAGAAATGGGCATGAAGGATGCTCATCTCGGCGGCCTCGTCGATCACCCGCAGCCAGTCCTCGGTGGCGAGTTCGTTGCCCGCCCGCTCCAAATCGATCGGATTGGTGCAGTAGGGACACTGCAGCGGACAGCGATGAGTGAGCTCCAGCAGCACCGCATAGGGCACCACCTTGTCGGGCGCGGCCGGCTTGGCCGTCTTGGCGGCCTGGGCCGCCTGGTCGACGATTTCGGTCATGCCACCACGAATCCCCTGTCGGCCAGGCGCTGAAGCATGTTGGCCACGTCCCTGGCGATGACCTCGCGCGGGGCTTCGAATTTCTCCGCCAACTTGTCGATCACGCCCACAAGGGTGGTTTCGCCGTCGCACAGGCTGATCACCGCATGGGCGATCTCATCGAGTTCGAACACCCGCTCGGGGGCCAGAATGACCCATTTGTCGCGGGCCTTGTCGAAACGCAGCTTGGCGTGGCGCGGCAGTTTGGGCTTCGATGCGTCGTCCAGGACGATACGCTCGGCCACGACCGGCCCGCCTAGCCGTCGTCGGGGACGAAAGCCCCGGGCGGAATCAGGCCGGGCTCCACATAGGCGGCGTACAAGGCGTCGAGCTGCGCCCACAGCACATCGGTCTTGAACCGAAGCGCGTTCAGAACCGCCTCCTGATGCTCACGGGTGCGGGCGTTGCGGATCACATAGTCGCACCCGTACTCGGCGTCCTTCGGGGCCTCGTTCAGGCGCTTCTTGAAATAGGCCAGCGCCCGTTCATCGGCCCAATCGTAATGCTCGGACAGGCCGGCGATCCGCTCGCGATGAATCGCCGGGGCGAACAGCTCGGTGAGCGACGAGGCGATCATCTCCAGCTCCGAACGCTCGGCGACGAAGTGAACATAGGCATCGACCGCGAACCGGGTCGCGGGCAACAGGCCTTCGGTCGAGATCACGTAGTCGCGGTCGAGATCGAGTGCGTCGATCAGCTGCAGATAGCGCGAAATGCCGCCGTCCTCGACCTCGTGGCCGTCATGATCGAGCACCCGGCTCCGCCAGTTGTTGCGCATGTCCGGCGATTTCAGCCGTGCCATCAGGGTCAGGTCCTTGCGCGGAATGCTGGCCTGGTAATAGTAGCGATTCAGCGCCCAGGCCTGGACCTGGCCGAAGTTCAGCTTGCCGCCGTGAAGCAGGCCGTGAAACGGATGCAGGTTGTGGTAGCGCTCGCGCCCGATCTGCTGCATCGCGTCCGAGAATGCCTCCGGCGACATCAGGGGTTCGTCCGGCACCGAGACACCGTACCAGCGAGTCGGCACGACCGCCGGGGAATGGCGCAAAGCAAGGGTCATAGGGCTATCTCCATACCGTCGTAGGATACCTCCCACCCCGCCGCGTTTGCTTTCGCACGTTCCGGGCTGTCGTCGAGCAAGACCGGGTTGGTGGTGTTGATGTGAATGAACACCTTGCGCGCCACGTCCAGGTTTTCGAAAGCGGCGATGGTGCCGTCGTCCCCGGACAGGCTCATATGGCCCATGCGGTTGCCGGTCTTGACACCGACATTGGCGATGATCATCTCGTCGTCGCGCCACAGGGTGCCGTCGAACAACACCATCGGCGCGCCGCGCAACCGCTCGGTCAGCGCTTCGGGCATGGAGGCGCAGCCGGGAACATAAAAGAACTTGGTGGCACCGTCCGTGTCCCGCACCTCGAGCGCGACGGTGTCCTCCTCGACGGTGCCGAAATTGGGACCCATGGCGGCATCCTCGAGCCACAACGCGACCTTGCCCGGCACCGCGAACGGCACCACGACGATACCGCTGGGCGTATCGTCCGGCCCGGTCAATTCGATGGGTTCGTCGAGGGGCATCACCGTGCGGGCCACGAACTTCGGATTGAGCACGTTGAACACCGGATTGCCTTTCAGCACCTCCAACACCCGGCGGGTGCCGTAAATGCGCAGGGGATGGGATTCCCGCAAATGCAACAGGCCGGCGATGTGATCGACGTCGGCGTTGGTCAGGACCGCGCCCTGGATCGGGCTGTGGCGCAGGTCCCGCTTGGGATGGAGGATATCGTTGGCGATGATTTGGTGGCGCAGATCGGGCGAGGCGTTGAACAGGAACCAGTGATCGCCGTCGCTGGAGACCGCGATCGAGGATTGGGTGCGTTGTTGCGCCGCCGGGTCGCGCTCGCGGGCGCGCCGGCTATTGGGATGATTGCAGTTCCATTGCGGAAAGCCTCCGCCGGCGGCCGCACCGAGCACACGAATCTTCATGGTCGGGTCCGCGTGCCCGTTCCGGTGCCGCCGCCGGCGAAAGCCAATATTGTATGTTCGCTGATCGTGGCCTACAGATCGGCGCACGCGTAGCAGTTGATCTCCAGACCAACGGCGATCTCACGAACCACTGGTGTCTTCCACATATCGAACCCCTCTTTTCTAGTTTTGGATAACATTAGACCCGGGCCGCCTTGGGTCGGTCCCAGCCATCCCATTCATAGGAACTCGGCCCCCGGACAGGAAAGCTATAGCTTCGATCGCCTTTCCCAATATGGCCTGACGGTTGACCCCGGGCGGCGGCCGGAGGAACATCGTCTGGCGACCCCGGCGGGGCCGCGAAACCGGGGGGAGGACAGACGATGTCGTTTGGGGCCAGGGCAGCGCGTCGTCTCGCCGCCGCGTTGATCGGGATGGTGGCGCTTGGTGCGGCGAGCATGGCCGGCGCCCAGCAGCGGACAGTGGCGATCACCCAGTTCGCCGCCCATGCCGCGCTCGACGCGGTGCGCATCGGTGTTATCGAGGGCCTGACCGCGGCGGGCTGGCGCGATGGGCAGCGGTTGCGGCTGCTGATCAGCAACGCCGATGGCGATCCGGCGCGTGCCGCCGACATCGCCCGCGACCTTCGGAACGCCGAGGTCGATGTGGTGGTCCCGATTGCCACCCCCTCGGCCCAGGCGGTCGCCGAGAATGCCGCCGGTTTGGCGACGGTCTATGCCGCGGTCGGCGATCCCGCGGGCGCCGGCCTGGTGCCAGGCGCCGGGCGCCGGATCACCGGGGTGAGCGATCCGACCCTGACCCGCGAAACGTTCGAGTTGATCCAGGAACTGTTTCCCGATGCGCGCTGGATCGGGCTGCTCAGAAGCACGGGAGAGGCCAACTCCGAAGCCATCGCCGGCGCCATGACCTGGTGGGCGCCGGGATACGATTTTCGCATCCACGATGTGGTCGTGCCGGCACCCGAGGCCCTCGCGGCGACCGCCCGCGACGTCGTGGAAAACGTCGAAGTGCTCTACCTGCCGCGCGACAACGGCATCGCCGCGCGACTGGACACGGTGCTGGCCGCCGCCGCCGCCAACCAGATTCCGGTCGTCGCCGGCTCGGCCGAAATGGTCCGCGCCGGCGCCCTGGCCGGGCTCGGGGCCGATTACTATGCGCTCGGGCGCAACGTGGCCGCGATCGTGGTCCGGGTCCTGGGCGGTGACGATCCCAACGACATCGCGCCGCGCGTCAATCCGGCCACCGACCTGACCATCAACACCAGGGTCGCGGCCGCGCTCGAGTTCCGCTTTCCCCAATCGATCCTGGATCGTGCCAAGACCGTCCATCGTTGAGTCTGGCCAATCGGAGCGCTTGATCGGATTGGCACCGCTTCCGCCAAGGTCACCTGTTTCGCGATCCAGGTCGCCGCCGATCCCGGCGCCAAGGTGCGCGTGCGCGAACGGATTGCCCGCCGCGGCCTGTTGCCAAGTCGCTGACACAACCTGGCCGCGCCCCGCGACGAGCTTCAAATCGACGTACAGATCAGGGACATGCCGCCGGATGCGGTCGATTGCCTGGCCGTGCGAATGCCCGACCTGATCGACCTGAACGCGGTGCCGACCTCGGAGAAATCCGGCTGATCCCGACAGTTTGCCTGGTGCGATTTCCCTCAGTTGCCCAACGGCGGCAAGGTCGCCTTGTCGCTGGGCCGCGATCCCATGGTCTCCATCCATTTCAGAATACGCGGCGATTTCCCGATCAGATCTCGGCCCTCGGGCGTGAAGTTGACGTAGAACAGAATCGGTAACGCGAACAGATCGGCGAGGGTCATGGTGTCGCCGGCGAGATAAAGATGGTCTTGCAGCATGCCCGACAGCACCAGCAACTGGGTGTCGACGTCGGGCAAGGCGGCGGCGATCATCTCTTCATCGGGCGTGCCACCTTGCGACGGCACGACCAGCCGCTGGATCACCAGCTTGGGGATCATGGTCGGATAGAGATAGGACGTGATGACGCTGATCATCTGATTCATGATCGCCCGCGTCTTGAGGTCCCTGGGCTGCAAGTCCGGCCCGTCGAACGCGGCGTCGATATATTTGGTGATCGCCAGCGTCTCGTAGAATGTGAAATCGCCGTGGCGCATCGCCGGAATCTTCCCCCATGGGTGCAATTCGCGTATCTCCGGCGATTGCGACGCGAAGGGCTCCAGATCATAAGCGACGCCCTTTTCCTCGCAGGCCAGGCGCGCGGTGCGGACATAGGTGCTCACCGGAACACCATAGATCGTGACATCGGCCATAAAGTTTTCCCCCAACGGTTGCCCCGGACGATCAGGACTCGAATCCTATCATAGCGCGGACCTGGGCGGGGTATTTTCCGGCCTGGCGCAAGGCACGCAAGGTCATCGCCCGGTTGCGCTTGGCCAGGCGGGCGCCAGTGGAATCGGTGATCAAGGGATGATGGTGCCAGGCCGGAACGTCGAGTCCCAACAGCGCCTGGATCAGGCGATGGATATGGGTGGCCTGAAACAGGTCTTCCCCGCGCGTGACCAGGGTCACGCCTTGGCGATGGTCGTCGACGCAGACCGCCAGATGGTAACTGGTCGGCGTATCCTTGCGCGCCACCACCACGTCGCCGGCGCCGGCCGGATCGCACGGCTGACGGCCGAGCGCGCGGTCATGCCAATCGAGCGGGCCGGCCAATGCCATCGCCTTGTCCATGTTCAGCCGCAGCGCGAACGGCCGGCCCAGGGCGATGCGAGCGCGGCGCTGGTCCCGGGACAGGACCCGACAGGTTCCCGGATAGAGGGCGCCGTCAGGGCCGTGCGGGGCGGCGTCGGCGCGGGCGATCTCGGCCCGAATCTCGCTCCGGGTGCAGAAGCAGGGATACAACACGTCCAAGGCCTCGAGCCGTTCGATGGCCCGGCCGTAATCGGCCAGATTGTCCGACTGGCGCATCACCGGTCCGTCCCAATCGAGTCCCAGCCAGTCGAGATCCTCGACGATGGCGTCGGCGAATGCCGGCCGGCAACGACCCTTGTCGATGTCCTCGATCCGAATCTGAAAACGGCCGCCGACCGTGCGCGCCGCCCGCCAGGCGAACAAAGCCGCATAGGCGTGGCCAAGATGCATATAGCCGGTCGGGCTGGGCGCGAACCGGGTGACGACGGGCCTGGATGTCGGCACGGGCTTCGAAGGCTTGTGCGGCTCAGTTGATCCGGCGATTATGGCGCCGTCACAATGACATAGCTTTGGCCGAACGGAAACACCTCAGATGCGGCACGGCCGATTTGGAGCCACGGAACGGAGCCGATGACGGCGATTCCCAAGCTTTCCGGGCCGGCACATAAGCCGGCCAACGGCGCCCCGCCCCAACGGCTGGTCATGCTGCTCCATGGCGTCGGCTCCGACGGCAACGACCTGATTTCGCTGGCGCCCCACTGGGCACGCTACCTGCCCGATGCCGAATTCGTCTCGCCCCATGCGCCCTATCGCTACGACATGGCGCCGAGCGGCCATCAATGGTTCAGCCTGCACAGCCGGTCGCCCGGGGACATGCTCCGCGGGGTCCGTGACACCGCGCCGATCCTCGATCGGTTCATCGACGAGCAACTCGCGCGCACCGGGCTCGCGCCCGAGCGCCTGGCACTGGTCGGTTTCAGCCAGGGCACCATGATGTCGCTCTATGTGGGGCTTCGGCGGGACCGGCCGATCGCCGGCATCCTGGGCTTTTCGGGCGCGATGATCGGGCCGGAAACCCTGGAGGCCGAGATTCGATCCAAGCCACCGGTGCTGCTGATCCACGGCGAGGCGGATGATATGGTGCCGGTGGCGGCGCTGATGCAGGCGGCCGGCGCCCTCGGCAAGACGGGCGTCACCGCCCAATGGCATATCTGCCCGCGCCTTGGCCATGGCATCGACGAGGCCGGCATCGCTTACGGCGGCCAATTCCTCCGTGACTGTTTCCGCCCGCAATCATAGGACCGTGCAACATGCACCAAATCAATGATTTCAGGCTCCAATCCGTGATCGAGGCTGAGGAGCCGTTCGTTGCCCCTTTGGCGTTCTTTCCCGATGCGACCCAGGACGTGTTCGACGCCCATGGCCACTGGTTGCGCCCGCGTTTTCAGGACCCCGAAACCGGGTCGCTGATATTCGCCTTTCAGTCCTACGTCTTGCGCACCGCCCGTCACACGATCCTCATCGACAGTTGCATCGGCAACGACAAGGTCCGGACCAACCGGCCCGGCTGGCATCTGCGTCAAGGCAGTTTCCTCGATGATCTGGCGGCCATCGGCGTGCGCCCCGAGGCGATCGATTTCGTCCTCTGCACCCATCTCCATGCCGACCATATCGGCTGGAACACCCGGCTCGTGGACGGGCGCTGGGTGCCGACCTTTCCCAACGCCCGATACGTCATCGCCCGGCGCGAATACGATTTCTGGGAACAACGCCATCGGACCGATCCCGACGGCCCCCGCGAAATCGCCTTCGCCGACAGCGTGCTGCCGGTGGTCGAGGCCGGCAAATCGGTGTTCGTCGATGGCGACCATCAGATCGAGGACGGGGTCTGGCTGGAGCCGGCGCCCGGGCACACACCGGGCAGCATGGTCGTCAATCTGCGCTCTGGCGACGCGACGGCGGTGCTGCTGGGCGACTCGATCCATCATCCGATCCAGCTCAAACGGCCGGATTGGTCGTGCATGGCCTGTGAAGACAAGGCTCAGTCGGCACAAACCCGGCGCGGCCTCATCGAACGCTACGCCGATACCGATACGCTGATGGCGCCGGCCCATTTCGCGGCGCCCTCGCCATGCCGCTTCGTCCGGGATGGTGACGCCTTCGGTTTCGAGGCGGCCCTCTAGAGTCGGGCCGGCGGGATTTCGTGAGCAGGATCGGGAAATGGCTGATTTTCGTGTCGGCGGTACTGTTCGTGCTGCTCGCCGGACCGGTCGCCAATATCGTGGCCGGTAGCACCGGGCGAGTGGAATGGTGGGAGGCCTCGCGCGAGCCCGCGGGTCTGGCGCCGGCGCCGGCCGAGCATCCGGAGCCGCTCGTGCAGGTCTACGCCGCCCGCGCCTTCAGTTGGCGGGGCGCGCTGGCGGTCCACACCTGGATCGCCACCAAGCCGGCCAACGCGGCCAATTATACGGTCTACGAGGTGATCGGCTGGCGGGCCCGGCGCGGGCATTCGGCGCTCGCCATTCACCAGGAGGCGCCCGATCGGCTGTGGTACGGGAACCAACCGGAAATTCTGGCGGAGCTTCGCGGCACCGGCGTGGACGACGTGATTCGGCGGCTCGATCGGGCGGCCCGCGCCTACCCCTATCGTGATCTCTACAAGGTTTGGCCCGGCCCCAACTCCAACACCTTCACCGCCTGGATCGGCCGCGCGGTGCCCGAACTGCGGCTCGATCTGCCGCCAACCGCGATCGGCAAGGATTGGCTCGACAGCGGCCGCGGCGAAGTGTTCGCCGCCGCCCCCAGCAACACCGGCTATCAGCTCTCCCTGTTCGGCCTGTTCGGGATTCTGGCCGGCCTGGAGGAAGGCCTGGAAATCAATGTCGCAAGCCTCACCATCGGCCTGGATCCTCTCGACCTGGCCCTCAAATTGCCGGGTTTCGGCCGTATCGGCGGTCTCGATTCGATCGGGTCACGGTAATTCGAACGCCGTGCCGCCGAAGCGTTCGCGGCTGGCGATTTCCCCGACCGGGCGGCGCTTGAGCTTGGTCAGCTGCTTGACCGGCCGGCCCAGCGGCACCACCGCGCAAACCGCGAAGTCGCCGGGAATGGCGAGCAGCGCCTTGACCTCCGGTTCCGCGGCCACCGACAGGGTCGTGATGGTGCCGCCAAATCCGGCCTGGCGGGCGAGCATCAGCACGTTCCACACGAACGGATAGATCGAGGCGCCGCTGATCACGCCGATTCGATCCAGGTCCTGGTCCATGGAGGCCACCACTTTCAGATCGACCGCGAACACCAGGACCACCGATGCGGCCCGGAGTGTTTCCGTCAACCTCGCCGGCGCCGGCGTTCGTTCGATGTCTTCGGCCGTGACCCGCGTCGGGATCACCGCGTTCCACGGACTCTCGCCGGCCTTGCTCTGGGCGGCGTAGCGCTTGGCCGCCGGCGTGCCCAGTTCGGCGAGCCGATCGCGGGTGTCCGGATCCCGGATGACGATAACCCGATTGCCCTGGCGGTTGCCGCCGCTGGGCGCGAATCGGGCATTGTCGAGAATGTCGTAGAGCACCTCGTCGGGCACGGGATCCCCGGTGTAGTTCCGGGCGGCGAAGGTGGTCCGCATGACCTCGTTGAGTTCCATCAGTCCGCTCCTTTCGCTACGGGGCGCCGTTGCCGGTTAGATCACCCCATCGGCGCGCAGGGCCTCGATCGCGTCGGCGCTCATGCCGAGGCGGTCGGCGAGCACCTGATCGGTGTGTTCGCCCAGCACCGGCGCGGCGTGGGTATAGGATACCGGTGTCGCCGACAGGCGCATCGGGCTCCCGGATTGAGCGACCGTACCCGCGGTCGCGTGGGGAAGCTCCACCTTCATGCCGCGATGCCTGATCTGGGGGTCGTCGAACACCTGGGCGATCGAATTGACCGGCCCGCAGGGAATAATCGCCTCGGCGAACGCGGCCAGCCATTCGGTGCCCGAGCGCCGGCCGAGAGCGGTGGCCAGAACCTGCGCCAAGGCGTCCCGGTTGGCGACGCGGTCGGCGTTGGTGGAGAAGCGCGGGTCCTGGGCCAAGGCCGGCTCGCCGATCGCCGCGCACAGCCGGGCGAACTGGCCGTCATTGCCGATCGCGACCACGATCGGCTTGTCGGCGGTCTCGAACAACTGGTAGGGGGCGACGTTGGGATGGGCATGGCCCATGCGCCCCGGCGCGGTGCCGCTGGCGAAGTAATTGGTCGCCATCATCGACAGCATGGCGGCGGTGCTGTCGAGCAACGCCAGATCGATATATTGGCCGGCGCCGGTCCGCTCGCGATGGACAAGGGCGGCGTTGATGGCGACGGTCGCATACATGCCGGTGAACAGATCTGAGATCGCGAGGCCGACCTTCTGGGGGCCGCCGCCCTTGTCGTCGCGTTCGCCGGTGATGCTCATCAGCCCGCCCATGGCCTGGATGATGTAGTCGTAGCCGCCTCGATCCTTGTAGGGACCGTCTTGGCCGAAGCCGGTGATCGAGCAATAGACCAGGCCCGGATTGGTTGGGGCCAGGGACTCGTAATCGAGGCCGAACCGGGCCGAGCCGCCGACCCGGAAATTCTCGATCACCACGTCGCATTGGCGGGCCAGAAGCCGCACCAATTCCTGGCCGCGCAGGGTGGCCAGATCGACCGTGACCGACTTCTTGCCCCGGTTCGCGGACAGATAATAGGCGGTCTCGGCGGTCTCGGCGCCGGCCTCGTCCTTGAGAAACGGCGGCCCCCATTTGCGGGTGTCGTCGCCGATCCCGGGCCGTTCGATCTTGATCACCTCGGCGCCCAGATCGGCGAGGTTCTGAGCCGCCCAAGGGCCCGCCAGCACCCGACTGAGTTCGAGCACTCGGATATGGGACAGCGGACCGGGCATGGCGAGAAGCAACCTCGAAGGACGGGCGGCGCGCAGCATACCGGGCGCCGGGGGAAAATCAAATCGGGACCGCGGGCCCGGGATTGCTCAATTCCTGTGCTTGGGATAGGTTTTGCCTGCTTTTTGTCGAGGCGGGTGGGTGCGATCCCGGCGCTGACGACGGGGAAGGGACCGAGCCGCCATGTCACCGGAAAGTTGCCCAGCGCTGGTGCTGAACGCGGATTATCGCCCGCTCAGCTATTTCCCGCTGTCGCTATGGCCGTGGCAGGACGCGGTCAAGGCGGTGTTCCTGAACCGGGTCAACATCGTCGCCGAATACGATCGCGAGGTCCGCTCGCCGTCATGGCGCATGCGCTTGCCGAGCGTGATTTCGCTGAAGCGCTACGTCACCACCTACCGGCGCCCCGCCTTCACCCGATTCAACGTGTTCCTGCGCGACCGATTCGCCTGCCAGTATTGCGGCGACGGATTCGATATCCGCGAACTCACCTTCGATCACCTGGTGCCACGCTCGCTGGGCGGGATCACCAGCTGGGAGAACGTGGTCGCGGCCTGCGCCCGGTGCAATCTGGTCAAGGGCAACCGAACCCTGACCCGAAGCGGCATGCGCCCGCGACGGATGCCGCGGATGCCGAGCGCCCATGAACTCCAGGACATCGGACGTAGCTACCCGCCCAATTATCTGCACCGGAGTTGGGGCGATTTTCTTTATTGGGATACCGAGTTGGACACGGGTTAGGCGTCCGTTCCCGCGGCCCGCCGATTCAGGCTGAACAGCGCGTCCCAAGCGGCGAACATCCGGCTCTCATCGAACTCGGTTTCGGCCCGGACACGATTGGCCCGGCCAACAGCCACGCGCCGTGCCCTGTCGCCGAGCAGGGCAATCATCGCCTCGGCAAGACTGATTTCATCGCGATCGACGATATAGGGCCGGTTCTCCGCCGCCACCATGTTGGCGACGTCGCCGACATCGACGCTGGCGACCGCCAATCCGGCCGCCATCGCCTCGATCACGCCATAAGGCATCTGCTCGGTTTCGGACGACATGGCGAACAGGTCGAGCGCCCCCAATATCCGTTCCGGACCCTGGAGATGACCGGTGAACACCACGCGCTCGGCCAAGCCCAGGTCTCGCGCCAGGCCTTCCAGCTTCGCCCGCTCGGCGCCGTCGCCGACCAGGACCAGTCGCGCCGGCACCGTCTCGTTGACCCGCGCGAAGGCCCGGATCAGGCGCGACAGATTCTTCTCCGGCCGCAGCACCGCAACCGTGCCGATGGTCGCCAGATCGCCGCGCGGCAGGTACCGTTCGACGATCGCCGCATCCGGGGGGCGCGCGAATCTCGCGCAATCGATGCCGTTGGGAACGTAATCCAGAAGGGCGGGGTCGAGCCGCCATATTCGGGTGGCGATGTCATGGAGCGTTTGCGACGGCATCACCCCCCGCTCGCAGCGGGCGAGTACCAGCCGCCGCGTCAGCACCCGCCGCCGCAACTGCCCGCCGGCCTCCTCCGGCCCGAATCCGTCCTCGACGTGGACATGGGCGCTGAGCGGCAAGAAATTGGCGATCGCCCAGTCGATAGCGCCCCAATTGTAGGTCAGCAGCAGATCCGGTCGCCGCGACCGAAGTATCCGCCGAAACGCCAGCACGTTACCGACCAAGGAGGTCTTGGTCGCGCCGAGTTGGATGATTTCGTAATCGGTGTCGGGATCGAGCAATGCGGTGGCGGCGGTGGCGCCGTCCATGGCCGCGATCAGATGCCGGTATTTTCGGCCCAGGTGATTGACGATGGCCGCGGTTCTAACCTGGGGGCCGCCGACCCGGAACGTGGAGAAGATGTGGAGCAAGGTACGCACGACAGCACCGGATCAAGGCTCGGCCATCAGGTCCCGATCGGTGTGGCGTAGATCTCGATCCCGTCACGCAGGAACGCCGCGCGATCCGATTGAGGCCGCCAACCGAGGTCGTTCTTGGCGTCGGAGCAATCGAATCGCGCGGTCAGGCCGCGCGATTTCAGGTCGCGATAGCTCGGATAGGCGCCGCCGCGGCCGATCAGCAGCTTGATCAACCATTTCCCGACTTCGACCGCCTGGAGTCCGCCAACCGATTGGGGATGGTAGCGGAGCGGCCGGCCGGTCGCCTCGCCCAGGACCTCGATGCACTCCTTCGCCGTCAACAACACGTCGCCAACCAAGTTGTAGCAGCGACCGGTGGCGCGGTCCCGATCCAGGGCAAGCACGATGGCGTCGGCGACGTCGCCGGCCAGCACCAGAGGCAGAGGATTGTCGCCCTGGTTCCAGCCCAGGCAATGCTGCTCATTGTTGTAAAAACCGAACCCGCTGTGAAACGCGATCCCACCCTCTCCGACCACCACACCCGGGCGCAGGATGCAGACCGGGAGCCCGGCTTGGGCATGGAGATTCAGCAACACGCGATCGCTCTCCGCCTTGCCGCGCGCGTATATGCCTCGCTTCTCGGCTCGAGGATCGGGCGGTGTCCGCCCGCTGATCACGGCCGACCCATCACCCAAATAGAGCGCCGCGATCGAGCTGACATGGACCAGCTTGGCGACCCCGTTTCGCTGACAATTTTCGGCCACCCGTCGGGCGCTCCCGACCATCGTTCTCTCGATTTCCGGCCACGAGTCGCCACCACCGCCGTGAGCCAGATTGATCACGGCCCGGGCTTCGCCGATCCCGCGTTCGATGTCCTCGCCACGATTCACGTCGCCGCCGATCAAGGTGACACCGTCTTCGTAAAAGGGCGGCGCCAGGTTGCGGATCGTCCGCGCCATCACGCCGACGGTTCGGCCCTCTCGGAGCAGGCGTTTGACCACATGGGCGCCAATGAATCCGGTTCCGCCCAGGACGGCGACATCGAACCGACGAGGGGTGCCCACGGCCGGTGTCGCGCGGGGCGCCTTCGCCTCGGTGAACGCGGTCGTGGCGATACGTTCGCAAACGCCGACCAGGCCGGCACCGAACCTACCGTCGGAACGTGGCGTTTCGCCGGCGTCCAAGGCGCGGTGGAAGGCCTCGATGCTCGCCTTCATGCTCAGGAAAAAGGCATCGGAGCGCGGCTTGAGATGAAAGGTGGCCAGCAGATAGTCGAGCGCGTTGCGCCGCGCCTGGGCGCCGATAAGGCGCCCGACCCGACGACCGCTCAAATAGGTGTCCAGGAATTCCAGCCAGCGCGTCCGCTCGGAGGTAAAGAACCGATTTCCGATCATGTCCGCCACGATCGCGCCATCGTCGCACACGGCCGTGATCTGCCAGACGGGGTATTCGCGTCCCATGGCGAAATAGAGATGCGCCTGGCCCTGTTGGCCGCGCAAACTGACATCGACGGAGTCGTGAAACGGTATGCCGGGCGAGATTTCCACGGGACTCGTCGCCAGCGCCGCCATCTCACCGACCTCGCCCACCAGCGCGCAAATCTGCGAGAGCGGATGCACGGCCTGCTCGAGAAGAATGTTGACCGGTTTGTCGAACATCCAGTGGCCGAGCTGTCCAGCCGCCAATTGTCGCAACGGCATGTTGTATATGCAGTCGACGGCGCGAAGCGGGCCCAGTGACTTGGCCGAGACCAAAGCGAGCAGTTTCGCGAACGCCGGGTGATAGATGAAATTCTGGTTGACGCCCAGGGTCGCGCCACCTTTGGCGGCTAGCGCGGTGAGCGACTCGCATTCCTGGACCGACACCCCCAGCGGCTTTTCCAGAAGAACCGGAATTCCGGCCTCGAGAAATTCCGCCGCGATGGCGTGATGATGTTGCGGCGGGACCAGGATATGGGCGCAATCGATAGGTCCGGAATCGAGGGCCGCGGCGACGCTGCCATGGACGTTTTCGATCCCCCATGTCTTGGCCAGCGCCCGCGCCGCGGCCTCATTCGGGTCGACGACCGTGGTGGCCCGACATCCGGGAATTGCCTTCAAGGCCTCGGCATGAGCACCAGAAATGTTTCCCGCTCCAACCAGGCAGATTCTACGGATCGTCGGTCCCATTTATTCCTCATTTACTCATTGCACGACGACAATCTGGCGATCAAGCGCCGCCGATGGCGTAATGGCGGCCTTTCCAACGGACGCCCTTGCCCCGCCAATGACGGATCGCGGAGGTCCATGTCATCAACAGAAACAGAGTGCCGATCACCGGCATCGCCAGCGCCCAGAACGGGGAGCGCCGATAGTAGCGAAGCACCGGAAGATAGGCGAGCGCCATGGTGGCCAAACCCAACAAACCTAGCGCCGCGGCCAGCCCGTCGACGATCGCCAGGGCTGCGACCGGCGCCCCGAACGCCGTCATCATCAGCAGGGTACAGAGGGCGAGCAACAGCGGAGCCCGGCGCAGTTGGGCATAGGCCGTCCGCGCCACCAGGTCCCAGACCGAAGCCAGGGTCGGATAAGCGCGCCGGCTCCGGACCCCGTGACTGAGTCCGATCCAGATTCGACCCCCCGCCCGCTTGATCGCCGCGGCCAAGGCGCAATCGTCGATCAGGGCGCCGTGGATGGCGGCGAATCCGCCGATCCGGTCGAGCGCTTGGCCATCGATCAGGATACAGCCGCCGGCCGCCGCCGCGAACCGCCGGCCTGGTCGGTTGGCCAGGCGGAACGGATAGAGCAGCTTGAAAAAATGAATGAACGCGGGCATCAGCAGGCGCTCCCAGACTCCGTCCATGCGCAGCGCCGCCATCAGCGAGACCATCGCCAGGCCATCGCGCTCGCGTTTGCGCGCGAGCGCCACGATCATGCCGGGTGCGATGGCGATATCGGCGTCGAGCAGCAGGATCAACGGTGTTTCGACCCGCGCCCGCCCCTGTTCCAGCGCCCACAGCTTGCCGCTCCAGCCGGCCGGCGGCGGCATGCCCGAGATCACGTGCAGTTTCTCGAGCCCGGCGGCCCGGGCGATCGCGGCGGTCCCGTCTCCCGACTGATCGTCGATCAGGAGCACTCGGAGACCTGCCCCCTGACCGTCGAGCGCCGCCAGCGTCCCGCCGATCACGGCCGCCTCGTCGCGAGCCGGTATCAGCACGGTGATGTCGTCGAGCGGCCAAGGTCCGGTTCCGGGCGCCGGGTCGGGCTCGGGTTCGAGCGTCTCGCCGATTCGCCAGGGCTGCCAAGGCGCGATCAACACCGCCAGCCACAGCGCCGCGCCGGCGGCCGCGAACCAAGTCATCAGCGCGGCCCCGGTCGCCATGGTCATCCCTTCAGGCGCGCGCGTCGATCCCGAACGGGCGCACCGGCGTGCCCGCGATCATCGGCACTTCGCCGCTCGACACCCGGACCCGGCCGACGCTCTCTTCTCTTCTTCGGCCGCCGCCGGCGCCGCGACCGCCGCGAGCAGCAACACGATTCCTAAAAGCTTGTTCATGCCCTACCATAACCCGCCGCACCGCACCGGCAAACGCTCCGGACAAACGCGGGAGAACGAGACATGGGCATGATGGTTGATGGCCAGTGGCGGGAGGACGATGGAAGCTGGGCAACCGGCGGCCGGTTCGTCCGCCGGGAGTCCCAGTTCCGCGATTCGATCGTGGCCGCGGAGGGAACCGGGGCGGAGGCGCCCTATACGGCCGCGGCCGGGCGTTATCATCTCTATGTGTCCCTGGCCTGTCCTTGGGCCCACCGGACCCTGATCGTGCGCAAGCTCAAGCGGCTCGAGAACGCGATCTCGCTCTCGGTGGTGGATCCGTTGTCGGGACCCGGCGGCTGGCATTTCAGCGACGGACCTGGGTGCGTTCCGGACCCGATCGGGAGCGCCCAATTCCTGCACCAAGTTTACGCCCGCGCCCAGTCCGACTACACCGGCCGGGTCACGGTGCCGGTGCTGTGGGACAAGGGTCGCGGGCGCATCGTCAACAACGAATCGGCCGAGATCATCCGCATGTTCAACGGCGCCTTCAACGACATCGGCGATGCCACCGTCGATCTGTATCCGCCACTGCTGCGCACCGAGATCGACGCGGTCAACGCCGATGTCTACGAGAACATCAACAACGGCGTCTACAAATGCGGCTTCGCCACATCCCAGGACGCCTATGATGAGGCGTTCGACGCCCTGTTCGCCGCGCTCGGGCGGATCGAGGCGCGGCTCGACCGCCAGCGCTACCTCTGCGGAGCTCAACTAACCGAGGCCGATTGGCGGCTGTTCACGACCCTGATCCGGTTCGACGCGGTCTATGTCGGCCATTTCAAATGCAGTCTCCGGCGCATCGCGGATTATCCGAACCTGTCCAATTATCTGCGCGAACTCTACCAGGTGCCGGGCATCGGAGAGACCTGCGACTTCACCCATATCAAGAGCCACTACTACCGGAGCCACGTCTCGATCAACCCGACCGGAATCGTCCCCCGCGGCCCCGCGATGGCCCTCGACACGGCCCATGATCGCGATCGCTTCGCCGCCGCCTCGGCGGCGGAATAGGCCGGGTCAACCCCGCTCGGCCACGAACAGCGCGCGGGTCGCCAGGACCGCCGCCAGCGGCTTGGGCAGCAAGGATTCCAGGCGCGCCGCCGCCCCGATCAGGGCCGCGGGCAACCCCCAAGGGCGAAAGCCGCCGGTCATGACGTAGGAGACGATGCCAAACGGCGCGACCCGAATCGTCGTCAGGCCGCCCCCATGGCGGGCCAGCTCCTCGGGCCGATCGGCCAGCACCGTCTTCGGGATCATCGCGTTGCCCTCCAGCGGATGCTTGTCCGCCGGCATCGCCTGGAACCACGGATCGGCAACGGCGACGCAAGATTCATGATGGAAATAGCGATACATGAAGCGGCCGAACAGGCCGGTCCAGGGCTCGATAAGGACCAGCCGCCCGCCGGGGCGCAGCACCCGCGCGATCTCGGCCAGTGCCGCCGCCGGGCGGGCCAGGTGATGGAGCACGTCGATGCCGGCGACGTTGGCGAAACTGTTCGGCCGAAAGGGAAGCGCTTGGGCGTCGAGGCAGATATCGACCGCGGGCCCGAGCACGATGTCGGCGCTGACCATCCCCGGATTGTAGGCGGCGAAAAATCCCGGCCCGGAGCCGATTTCCAGGGTCGGTCCCGCGACCAGGGCCGCCGCCAGGCGGGCGAAAATCTGATCCCGATAATAGGCTCTCAGACCCGGCTTCGCCTCCCACGGCCGCCAGTGCTCGGCGGTCGAGTCAGCCATCGCGCGCGAGCGCTCCCAAGGGGGCGGGCGCCGGCGCGTCCAGGCGCCTTTTGCGGGCGGCCACCAGCGGTGGGCAGCGCCGGTCGTCGTGATATTCGACTTGGCAATCGAGGTATTGGAAGCATTCGCTCATGACGATATGGCCGTCGCCGGCGATCGCGCCGATCGGGCAGGAGGACTCGCAAATCCGGCAGGGATTGCCGCACGCCGCGCGCCGCTTGAGCCAATGGAGCCGGTGGAAACGACCCAACACCGCCAGCATCGCACCCAGCGGACACAGATAACGGCAGAAAAAACGCTCGACCAGCAGACCCGCCGCCAGCAACAGAGCGGCATACATGACATAGGGCCAGGACCGCTGGAAGCCGAGCGAGATGGCGGTCTTGAAGGGCTCGATTTCGGCGGCCGTGGTGGCCATGTCGAGGGACAGAAACGCCAGCGCGAGCAGGCCGGCGGCCAGCGCGTATTTGATCCGCCACAGCCGGCGCTGAAGGGGCTCCGGCACTTCCCATGGCCGAATTCCGATCCATCCCGCCAGCTTTCTCAGCAACTCCTGCAGCGCCCCGAACGGGCACAGCCAGCCGCAGAACACGCCACGTCCCCACAGAATCAGCGTCGCCGCCACATAGACGGTGAGGATCACCAGCAGCGGATCGAACAGCAGCGAGCGCCAGGCGACCGCGCCGAAAGCGGCCTGAATCCACGTGATCGCGGTCAGCACGGTGAGCTGGGCACCGGCGATCCATCCCAGCCAGACCACCGTTACCGCCAGCAGGCTCAGACGGACCACGTCGTGGAGCCGGCGGCGCCGGCTCAAACGCTCTTGCAGCAGCATGACCCCGGTGACCGCCCCCAACAACGCCACCAGAGCGAGGATTTGCCATTGCTTGTCGGCCCAGGCGCGCTGCCAATCGGTGAGCCGGCTCGCGCGCAACAGGCCGAACCCGACCATGTGGGGCGCCTTGAAACCCGCGTCCTCCAGCGCCGCGTCGTCGCCGATCACGTAGGCGGCCGGGACCCGATACGGCAGCACAAAATCAACCGCCCGCGGCGTCTCGCCCGCCGCCGCCTCGAACACGCGCAACTCCAGCACCCAGGGCGCCAGCGGGTCGAATCCGCTGTCCGGGCGCATCCGAAACCGCCCGGCGTTGGTGAGTTTCGGGTAATCCGCGATCGCCAGGCGCCGGGCGCGATTGAAGTTCTCGGGCACCAGCGCCATCACGTTGTCGCCCTGGCGAATCCGCACCCGATCGAAAATCGGCACCAGCCACGGATTGCGCGGAATCCACCGATAGGGGCCGGTCGAGGCGATCAGAATCTGATGCTCGCCGGTCTTGGAGGATTTCCGGAGTTCCCGGTGAGCGCGGGCGCCGAATAGATTGCGCCCGAGCGTGGGCGGCGTCGCCACCGCCGCGAAGAGGGTGATAAACGGGGCCTCGTCGGCGCCCAGATCGACCTCGGGCCGCGCGCCGGAACCGAGGCGGGCGGAGAACGCGGATCGCACATCGCGGTTGGTCAAGGCGAGAGACGCGATCGCGTCCTCGGCGAGAAGGTCCGGCCAGGTCCGCGCGGTGTAATTGTAGATGTTCAGCGACAGGCCGCCGGCGCCCTCGTCGATAATCTTGCGCAGATACCCGATCCGGACCGCCGAATCGAGCATCGCGCGCTTCATCGCCATGGCGCTGATGGTGGCGCCCGAGATCGAATCGAGACCTTCGGTGCCGACCCGGCGCGAGACGCGGATATCGGTCCCGTGTAGGCCACTCAGGAATTTCGTGAACCGCTCGGGCGGGACCATTCCTTCCGAGATCAGCGGCTCGTGTTCCTCGAGCAGATTGTGGCCGCGAATCACGCCGTCGCGATCGAGCGCGACGACGATATCGAACGAATTGCCGTTATAACCGGCCGGGCGCACCGTTTCATGGGTCGAGAACAGGTAGCCCACCGGCGCGCGGTCCCGAAACACCGTCGCCACCGGCGGATCTCCGGCCACCACGACGCCCCCATCGCTGCCCGGAAACAGGCTCTCGATCACCTCCGGAACCAATCGGGTCGCCAAGGGGTCGTCCATGCCACCATGGGCCGGCGCGCCCGCCAGTAGGGCAAGGAGCGCCGCCGTGACGCCGGCTGTTCTCATCGCGAGCACCAGGCGCTGGGGGCGCCACATCACCGATCACCGGAACAGAAAGTGTCGAACACCGCCCGCTGTGCTACCGCATCCCGTAGCCATGGGCAATCCACCACGACGAAGCGATGCTCCGGGGGCGTGGCGGGTTTGGCCACGGCCGGCGGGCGGCCGTCATGGGATTTGTCGGCTAGGTGTGGTCCGGCGGATCAGCCGCTGCTGGCGATCGCGGAACGCGGTTTCGCGTCGGCGGCGTTCGAATTGGGTTAGGCGCCGGCCAACCCGCCCGCGAGCGCGGAGCCGATCAAAATCCAGGTGCCGATCGAAAACAGGATCCAAGCGACGATGGCCATGCGCCAGGGCAGGCGCTCACCGTCGCGTCCCTTGCCGGTATCGAATGCCTGCGTTGTGTCCATTGGAAGCATTGCTCCGTTGATCCCTTGCTAATGCCACCCCGATCTGCGCCGGATTGTGGTGTCGAAATGACCTTAAGCAATATAGTGTTAAGCAATTTTGATGCCACATCCGGCACATTGTTTTTTTTCAAAGGCTTATGACGATTGCGTCGGTCCGCGCCGGATGGAGTTGTCAAGAACACCGACAGTATCTGGCCGGAACGGGCGCCCTGGGCGGGCGGCGATCGTCGTGATCACCGGCCTCGCCGGAGGTGGTCGCGATTCGGCAGGCTTGACACGGCGCCGGGCGCAAGGCACCCAGGGTTCGGTGATTGATCCGGTGGGGGAGCCGCGCGCGCAAAGCACGCGGTTGGCGCGACATGACCACTCAAGACGACGTCCCGATCGGCTTCATTGGGCTCGGCAACATGGGCGCGCCGATGTCCGCCAATCTGGCCAAATCAGGCCATGGGCTGGTGGTCTACGACGCCGCCGGGACCGCATCCCGGGCGCCGGCCGGGGCGCGGCCCGCCAACGGCGTCGCCGGAGTCGCGGCGGCGGCGGAAACCGTGCTGCTGTCGCTCCCCGACGGCGCCGCGGTCGCGGCGGTGGTGGCCGAGATCGCCGATGCTCCGGGACGCGCGGCGCGGGTCGTGGTCGATCACTCGACCATCGGGATCGCGGCCGCCGAGGGCGTCCAGGCCCGGCTCGCCGCCGCCGGCATCGGCTATCTGGACGCGCCGGTGAGCGGCGGCGTGAGCGGCGCCGAAGCCGGCAGCCTGGCGCTGATGGCGTCTGGCGACAAGGCGCTGTTCGACCGCCTCGACCCGCTGCTCGCGCCGATCGCGGCCAACCGGTTTTATGTCGGCGCGCGGCCGGGCCAGGCCCAGGCGATGAAGCTGCTCAACAACTTCCTGGCGGCCACGGCGATATGCGCGACCAGCGAGGCGATCGCCTTCGGCACCCGCCAAGGCCTCGATCTGGCGCTGATGCTCGACGTGCTCAACGCCTCCTCGGGCCAGAACACCGCCACCAGCGACAAGTTCTCGCGCCGGGTGCTGACCGGCACCTACGATGCCGGCTTCACCATCGACCTGCTGACCAAGGACGTGAGGCTCTATCTCGAACAGGTTGCCAAGACCGGCACCCGCGACGCGGTCGGGGGCACCGTCGGCGCCACCCTGGAGGCCGTCCTCGACGCCATGCCCGGCGCCGATATCACCCGCATTTACAGCTACACCCAAGACCACTGACCGCGACCGGCGCCGGCGCCGTTGTCCGGATCGCGCGGGTCGGGCTATAAGATCGAAAACGCTGATCTGGAGGTGGGTATGGACGTGGAGACCAGGAAGATGGTGCTGCGCATGATTCCTTACGGACTTTATGTGCTGACCGCCAAGGGCGCGGACGGCGCGATCGCCGCCGCCACGGTCAACTGGGTGACCCAGACCGCGTTCGAGCCGCCCCTGGTGGTGGTCGGGGTGAAAGCGGATTCGGGCGTCTACGACATCCTCGGCAAGGCCGGGCATTTCGCCCTCAACATGCTCGGCAAGGGCCAGCAGGGGATGGCGTTCGCGTTCTTCAAGGCTGCCGAGGCCGACGGCGAGACGATCAACGGCGAGCCCTACCGGGCGGGCACCACGGGCGCGCCCCTGCTCGCGAACGCCCCCGCCGCTCTGGAGTGCAAGGTGGCCGAGATCGTCGCCCGGGGCGATCACCACATCGTCGTCGGCGAGGTCGTCGATGCCAGCCAGACCACACCACCCGAAGGCCGCCCGGACGAAGCCATCCTGGAAATGAAGGACCTGGGCGAAAAGGTCTTCTACGGCGGCTAGTGCACGAGGCTACACGCCACCGAAATCGTGCGACATACCGTATTTTGAGGTTGTTCGGGGCGTTCGCCTACTACATGCTGTAGCCGTACGTGTCTCGAATCTATTCACGCTCGCCGCCGCTCTAATTCCGCCCGCGATTGCCCGGCCGACGCTTCCGGGTTTGTCAAGTCCGGGCGCGCTGGACCATGCCGCTTTTTGTCGCATCGGATGAGGACGGGGATCGGGACACGGCTCTGGCGGCAATCCCACTTGGCGGGAGTGTGGGCGGTGCGCCCTGAATGCGGCCCGGGCGCCGGTAGATCGCGTTTGGTACCGCAAGGAAGTTCCGCAACGATCGCTTGCGGCATTGCCACGCCCGCGCGAGAATGGCCGTGCCATGGTCGGGTTGATCTTGACGGCTGGTCGCGGGAGCGCGGTGCGGCGGGCGTGGGGTTTTGTCATTCTGTGCTGGGCGGCGTTGATGGTCGCGCCCTTCGGCTTGCTCGGTGCCCAGGCGGCGGAGCAGTGGGATGAGTCGGCCACGGCCGGTCTTGCGCAAAGGATCGCCCTGGTAATCGGTAATGGCGCCTACGCCAGCGCGCCCCTGCGCAATCCGCCCAACGACGCGCAATTGATGGCGCGGACCCTGCGCGGGCTCGATTTCGTGGTCATCGAGCGAACCGACCTCGGCCAGGCCGATATGAAGCGGGCCATCCTCGACTTCGGCACTCGGTTGAAGAAGGCTGGGCCGGATGCGGTCGGCCTGTTCTTCTATGCCGGTCACGGAGTGCAGCTCCAGGGCCGAAATTATTTGATTCCAGTCGACGCGCGGATTCGTCGCCAGGCGGAAGTGGACATATTCGGGGTCAATGCAAAATGGGTGCTTGACCAGATGGAGTATGCACGCAACCCACTGAACATAGTGATATTGGATGCCTGCCGCACCAACCGCTATAGCCGCGACTTTCGCGAAGACAGGGAAGGCTTGGCGCGCATGGACGCGCCGAGCGGGACCTTGATCGCCTACGCCACGCGGCCGGGCATGGTGGCCGCCGATGGCGCCGGAGATTACAGCCCTTACACAGGTGTGCTGGCGCGCGTGATGCAGACTCCGGGCATGTCACTGAATGACGTGTTCATCCAAACGCGGGTCGCGGTCATGGCGGCGACCAATGAAGAGCAGGTGCCGTGGGAAGAGGGCGGGCTAACCGGAAGGTTTTACTTCAATGCCGGAACCCCTCCGGAGCCTGAGCCACCTCCTGTCGGTACCGAGGGAGTCGCGGCGCGACCGCCCCCGTCGGCAGCACCGGATTCACCCAAACCGCGCTCGGGCTTCGATGAGCGGCAAATGGAACTGGCATTCTGGGGCTCGGTCAAGGACAGCGGCAATGCGGCGATGATCGAGGAGTATTTGCGACAATTCCCGAAGGGCCTGTTCGCCGGTTTGGCGCGGATCATGGCGGATCAACTGAATCAAGAGAAGGTGCGGGAGGTGGCGGTAGCGGTCCCGCCGCAGGTGACGGCCCCACCGGTGCCGGCGGCACCACGGGTCGGCGAGAGCTTCCGCGACTGCCCGGGCTGCCCCGAGATGGTGATGATACCGACCGGGACGTTCCTAATGGGATCGCCGGACAGCGAGCGTGGGCGGTACGATAACGAAGGGCCTGCGCACCGTGTGAGCATTGGCCGGGATTTCGCGGTCGGACGTTACGAAGTGACCAGGGCCGAGTTCGCCGCATTCGTGCTCGCGACCGGGCACAGTGGCTCCGGCTGTTGGTTCTGGGACGCTGAAGCCAAGGAAACCGAATTGGGTCCGGCGAAGAGTTGGCAGAGTCCCGGCTTCCGTCAGACCGACCGGCATCCCGCGGTCTGCGTGAGCTGGGACGATGCCAAGCGGTATGTAGGGTGGCTGACGCGGACGACGGGCAAGACGTATCGGTTGCTGTCGGAAGCGGAGTGGGAATATGCCGTGCGGGCGGGCACGGGGACGGCGCGATCTTGGGGTGCTGGTGCCGAAGACGCCTGTGCCAACGCCAACGTGCACGACCTGACCAGCAAACGCGTGAAAGGGTATGATTGGGTGCATCACGAATGCGATGACGGTTATGTCCAGACCGCGCCTGTCGGGAGCTTTAGCGCCAATGGACTGGGCTTGCACGATATGCAGGGCAATGCGTGGGAATGGGTGGAGGACTGCTGGCATGAAGATTATGCGGATGCTCCCAAGGAAGGGATCGTGTGGGCAGGCGGCGAATGCGGTCAGCGGGTTTTGCGCGGCGGCTCCTGGCTCAGCGGACCGTGGGTCGTCCGCTCTGCCAACCGCGTCGGGTACGGCGCCGGGGGCCGGATCAACGAGTTCGGGTTCCGCGTGGCCAGGACGCTTTATTAGATTTCGTATCTTGTCCTCTTTACCTCCCAGGGATCTAGGGGCGAGGCCCGCTGTCTAATCTCCTCGTTATCGCGAGCCACGGCATTAACGAGGACACTGACAACTCTCGTCAAACCTCCCGGCCCCCCTGAGATGATCGCATCAGAGATGATGGTGCTCAACGCCATCGCGCCCCTGGTCCTGATCGAGACCCAAGAAGGCAAGGTGGTCCTGGCGAGTTTCGTGATGTCGGCGGCGATCATGTCGGCGATTCATCATGCCAAGGGCTTCGTTCGGTCCATCGGCACCGGCCATTTCACATGGTTCCTCCCGCTTGCCTGGTTGGCGACCCGCCTGGATGCGAGCGGCGATCCGATGCGCGCCTGGCTGATTGCGCTCGTCGTCGTCAACGCACCCTCCTTGGTGATCGATGTGACCGACCGCATCCGCTATTCGCGCGGCGAGAGAAATATCACCGTGAGGGGATGATCTCCGAGTTCCGCGCGATCTCGGATTTCCACAACCGTCGTCTCGAGGCGCCGTCGGGGCTGTTCGCCCCACTGCTCGCCCTCCCTCAGGCCAACGGCCTTGCTCGGACAGGCTCCCGGCGCGCGAGGTTTCGAGCGCCGGGAATGACTCTGCATACCGTATTTTGAGGTTGTTTGGCGCGCCTACGTACTACATGCTGTAGCCGCCCACGTCTCGAAGCGATGGCGGCGCAGCCCATGTTGACCTTGGAACAGAACGACGATTTGGGGAGCGCCCAAGCGCGGCACCCCGACGGCGAGCAGCGAAGGCCCAGCCGTGACAAGACCCGCGCGGCGCGGCGGGGCACCCAGCGCCAGCCGCGATTCAACGGCTGGCGAACCTCGGACGAGGAGGAGGTCGAGCGCCGGCGCTGGCGCGGACGCACCGATGTCGCGGCGGTCGAGGCTCTGGAGCCCGACCAGCCGTTTTTCGGCACCTTCCGCGTCCAATCCGCGAGCGGGGCCGAATACAGTGTCGAGATTCGATCGCTCAGCGCCCTCACCAACTCCTGCGACTGCCTCGATTACCGGGCCAATGGCCTCGGCACCTGCAAGCACATCGAGGGCACCTTGGTGGCGATCAGGCGCGGGCGCGCGCGCCAATTCGACCACGCCGCCCGGGGGGACAGCCCGCGCGTGGAGTTGTATCTCGATCGACGCGGCGCGGCCGAGCCACGACTGTCGTGGCCACCCACCGCCGCCGCCGACAGGGAGTTGCGCGGGATTCTGGCGCCGCTGCTGGGAGACGACGGCGACTCTCGGCCGTTGCCGATTGGCGCGGTGGCCGCGGTCAAGCGGGCCTTGGCCGGGGCGCCCGCGCGGCTGCGCGCGCAAATACGGGTTTCGCGCCATCTCGACCATTGGCTCGAGGATCAGCGCCGCCGGGACGGGCGCGCCGCGGACAAGAACCGCTTCCTGGCCGCCGTCGCCGACGGTCGGGAAAGCCTGCAGCCGTTGCGTCTGCCGCTGCTGCCCTATCAGCAAGACGGCATGTTGCATCTGGCCTTCGGCGAGCGGGCGTTGCTGGCCGATGATATGGGGCTTGGCAAGACCGCGCAGGCGATCGGGGCCAGCGTGTTGCTCAAGGGCCTGCGCGGGATCGGGCGGGTGCTGGTGGTGTGCCCGGCCTCGCTCAAGGGCGAGTGGCGCGACCAGATCGCGCGCTTCACCGATCTGGAGACGCTGATCGTGGCCGGGCCCCGCGCCGCCCGGCTGCGGGACTACCGGAAATCGGCCTTCTTCTATCTGACGAACTACGAGCAGATCATCGCCGACGGCCCCGAGATCAACCGGATTCTGGTCCCCGATCTGGTGATCCTGGACGAAGCCCAGCGGATCAAGAACTGGCAAACCAAGACCGCGCGCGCGGTCAAGGGGCTCGACAGCCGTTACGCCTTCGTGCTCACCGGGACCCCGATCGAGAACCGGATCGATGAAATCTACTCGATCGTTCAGTATCTCGATCCGGAGCTGCTCGGCCCTTTGTTCAAGTTCAATCGCGCATTCTATGAATTCGACGAGCGCGGGCGGCCGCAAGACTACCGAAACCTCGATGAACTCCACCGCCGGCTGAAGCCGATCATGCTGCGCCGGCGCAAAAGCGACATCGCCGAGCAACTGCCCGGCCGCTCGGTGACCAACTATTTCGTCGCCATGGACGGCGAGCAGCGGGTGCGCTACCAGGACTACGAGGGCCGCGCCGCGCGTCTGCTCCACGTGGCCCGGAAACGACCCCTGACCAAGGCCGAGTTCGACCGCCTCCAGATGTGGTTGGCGTGCATGCGCATGGTCTGCGACACGCCCTACATTCTGGATTCGGATTGCCGGGTTTGTCCCAAGCTGGAGGAACTGGAACGGGTCTTGGCCGACTTGCTCGCCGAGCCCGAGCGCAAGATCATCGTGTTCTCCGAATGGGTGCGGATGCTGGAGCTGGTTCGGGATCTGGCGCTCGGCCTCGGCATCGAATTCGCCTGGCATACCGGATCGGTGCCCCAGGACCGGCGCCGGAGCGAGATTCGCCGGTTCAAGACCGATCCCGGCTGCCGGCTGTTCCTGTCCAGCGATTCGGGAAGCCTCGGGCTCAACCTCCAGGCCGCCAGCGTGGTCGTCAACCTGGACCTGCCCTGGAACCCGGCCAAACTGGAACAGCGCATCGCCCGCGCCTGGCGCAAGTACCAGACCCGCCCCGTGGACGTGATCAACCTGATCACCGAGGACTCGATCGAGAGTCGCATGCTCGGCCTGCTGACCTTGAAGCAGGACCTGGCCGACGGCGTCCTCGACGGGCGCGGTGATCTCAAGGCACTGCGCATGCCCTCGGGCCGGGCCGCGTTCGTCGCCCGACTCGAGGCGGCGATGGGCCTTGCCCCGGACCAGGCCGATGCCACGACCGCGTCGCGGCGGGCCACGCCTTCCGAACAGGTTCGCGATCACCTGCTCAACCGTCAGCCCGACAGCCTGTTGCTGGTGGAGGCGCGCGAAACCGGTGCCGGCGCGGAAACGGTGGTGGCGGTTCTCGACGCCGATCGGCAAACCTGCGCGGACGAGGCGGCCCGGCTCCGCGAAGGCATCGACAGCGACCGCGCCGGAACACCGGGCGTCGAGATCATCGATGTCGCCAGCTATCGCGAGGTGCGGCGGCTGATCGCGGCCGGAGTCCTGAGCTTCGCCGGCGCCCCGGGGCGCGAGCTGTACCGCGCCGCCGGTTTTCTCACCGATGCCGAACAGCTGGCCGAGCGACGCATAAGCGAGGCCCGGATCTTGTTCGGCGAAGCCGATCGTCAGCTTCGCATGGCCAGCCTTCTGGCCGGCGGCGGTTTCGCCGCCGAGTCCCGCGCGCCGCTCGCCGAGGCCGCGATTGGCGCGGTGCGGTCGGTCACGGTGTTGATGGAGCCGATCGACTCTGGCGCGCCAGAATCGCCCGGAGAGGCCGCGAAGCGTCTCGCCGCCTCCGGTCTGCTGCCCGAGGATGCGGTCGCCACCCTGTCGGTCCTCGCCGACGCGAACGGCCACCAAGACGCGCCCGACTCGATCCCTTCGGTCGCGCGCCTGGTCGCCGCCGCCGAAGGTTTGATCATGAACACCGCGGCCCCGGCCGGGTCAGGCGCCGCCTAGCTCCGCGCGCATGTCGGCCATGGCCTCTCGGAGCACCGTCTCCTTGACGGCCAGAATGGGGTCGTTGAACAGGACGCCCTTGAGCCAATCGAAGCCGAGGTTGAGCAGCAAGGCGTCATCGGTGCGAAGTTGCGGAACCAGTGCCGTGTCGATGTCGTAGCTGTCGAGGAACCGGGTCTCGAACACGAAGCGGCGAAACGCGGCCGCGTCGGTCGAGACCATGTAGAACATCTGCTTGGCCTGGGCCGAGACCTCGCGGCCGCCGGGGCCGCCGACCGATCGCCAGGACGCCATCTTCATCAGAATATCGACCCAGCCGCAGTTGACCGATTGGTAATCATCGACCCCCTGCTCGGCGCGGAATTCGGCCACGGTCTGGACCTTCGATTCCCGGTGCCCCAGGCATTGGGGCTCCGCGACCAGGCAATGGAACCGCTCGGTGACCTCGGTGTCCTTGGCCCGGACCGCGACCTGACCCAGGGGATAGGTGCGGCAGGTGAGCGGCCGGTCGCCATAGATCATGCACCCCGCCTCGGAGACAAACCCGCAGGCACCCTCGCCGTCGGTGCCGGCCATCCTGAGCTTGGCCACCGGCAAGCCCGCCCGATCCCAAACCGCCGGCACCGTATGGGCGGCGAGGAACGCCGGCGCCGACAGGTTCAGCCGGTGGGTCAGGCGCAGGATGTCGCCCGGGGTCAAGGTCACGTCGGCGCCGTGGCAGCAGAGGTTCCAGCAGGCGACGCCGGCATGGCAGGCGAATTTCAGTTCGTCCCGATCGGCCAGGCGGGTCGGCGTGACCGGGTGATCGGGATCGCCAAAACTGGACTCGCTCATTCGGTGAACGCGCCGCCCTCGCAGCCGTGGCACTTGTCGGTCTGGACGAATGTCGGCATCGCTCACTCCGCCTCGGTTGGCGCGCCATAATGATCAAAGGTGAGCGACAAGGGCAATACGCAATTCAGCCCGCCGGGGTCACGGGTCGCCTTCACCAATCGCCGGCGCCCCGTGTATAGTCCCCGGCCAAGCGCGACGGGCGCGGGGCGGGGTCGGGCTTCGGATTTGGGGATCGGAATTCGGGCTGGGTATGGCGGCACAGGGCGCGAGGAGCGAGACCATTCTGGTGGTCGGCGGCGGGATCGCCGGCATTACGACCGCGGTCGAGGCCGCCGAGGCCGGCGCCGAGGTCGTGCTGGTCGAGCGCGGGCCCAGCCTGGGCGGCCGGGTCGCCCAGCTCAGCCGCTATTTTCCCAAGCTCTGCCATCCGACCTGCGGGCTGGAGATCAACTACCAACGGATTCGCGGGAATCGGCGACTCCGCGTGATCACCATGGCCACGGTGGCCGCGGTGACCGGCGATCGCGGCGCCTATACGGCGCGCATCGAGACCCGGCCGCGCCACGTCACGGCCAGGTGCACCGGCTGCGGCGATTGCGCCCGGGCAAGCCAAACCCGCGTGCCCAACCCCTATAATTACGACCTGGACACGGTCCCGGCCGCCCATCTCGCCCATCCGATGGCCTACCCGATGCGCTATGTGATCGCCGATTCGGTGATCGGCACGCCGGAGGCCGATCGGATCGAGGCCGCCTGCCGCTATGGCGCGGTCGACCTCGGCGAGGAGCCGGGCGCGTTCGACATGGTGGTCGGCGCGGTGGTCTGGGCGACCGGCTGGCGGCCCTACGATGCCGCCAAGCTCCAGCCCTACGGCTATGAGCGCCACGCCAACGTGATCACAAATGTCGAGATGGAGCGCCTGGCCGCGACCACCGGCCCGACACTCGGCCAAATTCTGCGCCCGTCCGACGCCAAGCCGGCCAAGCGGGTGGCGATGATCCAATGCGCGGGCTCGCGCGACCACAATCATCTGCCCTATTGTTCGCGCATCTGCTGTCTGGCGTCGCTCAAGCATGCCGCCTATTTGCGCGAGGCCTACGCCGATGCGGAAGTCGATATCTACTACATCGACATCCGCGCCCACGACAAGCTGGAGAGCTTCCATGCCCGGATCAAGGCCGACCCTCGGGTGCGGTTCATCAAATCGAAGCCGGCGTCGATTTCGGAGAACGAGGCCGGCGATCCGGTGCTGCACGGCGAGGACACCCTGACCCGCGACCTCTACGAGACCGCCTACGACATGGTGGTGCTGGCCATCGGCATGGCGCCGACGGCGGGCGATGCCATGCCGGAGGCGGCGCTGGAGACCGACGAGTACGGCTTCATCGTTGCCGCCGAGACGCTGGGCGGGGGCATGTTCTCGGCCGGGGTCGCGGCCGGGCCGCTGGACGTGTCGCTGTCGGTCCAGTCGGCCACCGCCGCCGCGCTGAAGGCGATCCAGGCCGTGCGCGGCGGCTGAGACGGATGGCCGAAGCTGCCAAGACGGCCGTGTATCTGTGCGCCGGATGCGGCATCGGCGAGGCGGTCTCGATCGAGGCCCTGGAGGCCGTCGCCACCGGTGAGTCGAAAGCGTCTTCCTGCCGGCGCCATGACCATCTCTGCGACGATGCCGGCGTCGCGACAATCCAGGCGGACATCGACTCGGGCGCCGCCGAAAGGATCGTGATCGCAGCCTGCTCGGAGCGGGTCAACGCCGACCGGTTCCGGTTCGACGGGACGCCACCGATCCGTTGCGATCTGCGCGAGCGGGTCGCCTGGTCCCAGCCCCCGGGTGCCGAGGACACCCAGATGCTCGCCGCCGACTATGTCCGGATGGCGCTTGCCGAGGCCGAAAAATCGGCGCCGCCGAGCGGCCAGGCGGACCCGGGCACGAGCAAGACCATTCTGGTGGTGGGCGGCGGTGTCTCGGGCCTGACCGCGGCACTGGAATCGGCGCGCGCCGGCTATCAGGTGATGCTGGTGGAACGGGCGTCCGACCTCGGCGGCCACGGCGCCAAGTGGTCGAAGCGGATGCCCCATCGACCGCCCTATCGCTTGCCCCAGGACAATGATATCGGAGCCTTGATCGCCGCGGTCACGGCCGAGCCCCGGATTACGGTCCACACGCGGAGCCGAGTCGTAAGCACCGCCGGCGGGCCGGGCCGGTTCCTGGTCACCCTGGACAGCGGCGGCACGACCATCGAGGAAACGCTCGGCGCGATCGTCGTCGCCACTGGCTGGCGCCCCTACGACGCCACCAAGCTCGGCCATTTGGGCTACGGCGCTTCCCCCGACGTGGTCACCGGTGTCGAACTCGAAACCATGCTCGGCGCCGGCGAACTGGCCTGCAAGTCGGACGGTCGGCGGCCGGCGGCGGTCGCCTTCATCCAATGCGCCGGCTCCCGCGATCCGGACCATCTGCCCTATTGCTCCTCGATCTGCTGCGGGGTCTCGATCAAGCAGGCGCTGATGATCCGCGAGCGCGTGCCCGACAGCAGCGTCTACATCATCCATGACGAACTGCGGACGCCGGGCACTGCCGAGGCGTTCTACCGCGCCGCCCAGGCGGCCGGCGTCATCTTCATGAAAGGCAAGGTGAGCGCGGTCGGCGCCGATCTGACGGTGACGGTCGAGGACGTCCTGCTGGGCGAAACCGTGGCCATGGCCGGGCTCGATCTGGTGGTGCTGGCGACCGGCATGATGCCCAACGCGACCGCGCCGGAGGCCGAAGCGATCGCGCCCCAGCCGGCCCCGGACATCGACCCCCTGGCTCCGATTTTGGCGGCCGGCGCCACCGTGCCCGAACCCGGCTCCGAGGACGCCTCCGAGGATGACTCCGGGCCCGAGATCGGTTCGATCCTCAATCTGCAATATCGCCAGGGCCCCCATTTGCCGATCCTGGCCGACGGCTTCGCCGACTCCCACTTCCTGTGCTTTCCCTATGAAACCCGGCGCAGCGGCATCTACACCTGCGGCCCGGTCCGCCGGCCCATGGACATGGCCGAGTCAGCGACCGACGCCACCGGCGCCGCCTTGAAGGCGATCCAGGCTATCGAGGCCGCCGCCGCCGGCACCGCGCTCCACCCGCGCGGCGGCGATCTGTCGTTCCCGAGGATCAATCTCGATCCGTGCACCAAATGCCGGCGCTGCACCGTCGAGTGCCCGTTCGGCGCCATCGACGAGAGCGATGACGACTATCCGGTGGTCGAGGTCGCCCGCTGCCGGCGCTGCGGCACCTGCATGGGCGCCTGCCCGGTGCGTACGATCAGCTTCGAGAACTATTCGGTCGAGATGGTCAGCGCCATGATCAAGGCGGTCGAGGTGCCCGACGAGTTCGCCGAGAAGCCGCGGGTGCTGGTCCTCGCCTGCCGCAACGACGCCATCCCCGCCCTCGACATGGCCGGCATCTCCGGCACCCGGTACAGCCCGTTCGCCCGAGTCGTGCCCGTCCGCTGCCTGGGTTCGGTCAGCGCGTTGTGGATTTCGGACGCGCTCTCGACCGGCTATGACGGGGTCATCCTGATGGGCTGCAAGGCCGGCGACGATTATCAGTGCCATTTCGTCAAGGGCAGCGCCATCACCCAGGAGCGGATGGGCAAGATCGCCGAAACCCTGAAAAGCATGATGCTGGAGGAAGAGCGGGTGGTGACCCACGAGGTCGCGATCGCGGATGCCCGGCGCGCGCCCGAGCTGATCGATTCGTTCCTCGACACCATCGCCGAAATCGGTCCCAACCCGTTCAAGGGCTTCTGATCGTGGCCGGGGCGGAGACCGCCACATACGACCTCGGCTTCGCCAAGTGGGTGGCCGGCAACATCTCCGGCGCCGACAAGCTATCGATGTGCATGCAATGCGGCATGTGCTCGGGCTCGTGTCCGATCGGCACCCAGATGGACCACGGGCCCCGCAAGCTGATCATGATGATCCGCGCCGGCATGAGGGACGCGGTGCTGAGCGCCAATACTCTGTGGAACTGCACCCAGTGCTACAACTGCACGGTCCGCTGTCCGCGCGGGATTCCGGTGACCGAGATATTGCAAGGCCTGGCGACGGTGGCGGTCGCGGAAGGCCATGCCGGCGGCGAGCCGACCGCGCGCTTTTCCGAGGCGTTCTGGTGGAGCCTTGCCAAGTTCGGGCGCACCGACGAGCGGCTGGTGACGTCCAGGTTCTATTTCTCCGCCGGCCTCGCCGAAGGGGTTCGGAAAAGTCGCGAGAACCTCGCCATCGCGCTCAGGATGATCAAGGCCCGGCGCATGCATTTGGGCGCACCCCACAAGATCAAGCGGCGAAAGAACCTCCAGGCGATCCTCGCCAAGGCGCGCGAGATCGAGGCCCGGGGCGCGGGCGAAGGAGACTGACCGATGCGCGAGACTCCGAAGAAAAGATACACCTATTATCCCGGCTGCAGCTCGCTCGGCTCGGCCGCCCATCTCGACAAATCCCTGCGCGCGATCGCCCCGGAACTCGACGTCGAACTCGAGGATATCGAGGACTGGAACTGCTGCGGCGCCTCGGTCGGCCATGTCGAGGGCGGCGCCCTGCCCAACATGGCACTGTCGGGGCGCAATCTGGCCCAGGCCGCGAGTCAGGCGCCCGACGACATCGTCACCGGCTGCGCGTCCTGTTACTTGAACACCCACGGGGTCAACGAAAAGATCAAGACCGACATCCGCGCCCGGCGCCGGGTCAACGAGGCGCTGGGCGCCGCCGACCTGTGCTATGACGACGATCTTCAAGTCCGCCACGCCTGCGAGGTGCTCGTCAACGATGTCGGCCTGGACGTGATCAGGGACCGGGTGCGCAATCCGCTCGACGGCCTCGAGGTCGCCGGCTATGTCGGCTGCCAGACCGTGCGCCCGTTCGCCGACACCGATTCAGGCGGTCGCTACGACACCTATGACGACCCGGCGTTCCTGGACAATTTCGCCGCCGCCTGCGGTGCCGAGCCGGTCGCCTACGACCCCAAAACCGCCTGCTGCGGCGGCTCGGTCTCGGTCCACAGCCCCGACAAGACCCTGCACCTGATCAAGGAGATCGTCGCCGCCGCCCATGACTCGGGCGCCGACGTGATCGCGACCCCGTGCCCGCTCTGCCAGCAAAACGTCGAGATGTATCAGGCGGCCATCAACAAGCGGTTCGGCACCGATTTCCACATGCCGGTGGTGTTCTACAGCCAGCTCATGGCGGTCGCCTTCGGCCTCGACGGCACCGCCGCCGCCCTCGACCAAAACATGATCCCCCCCGCCAAGCTGGTCGATCTGGCCAAGAAGCCCAACGAGTGAACCGCATCACGGACGGGCAGGCGGACGCGGCGCTTTCAGTTGACGGAACTCAGGGAGTCGCCGGCGACCCGTTCGCGCAAGCTCGCCATGTAGGCCTCGTAGGTGTCGATCTCGGCGACCGTGCTCGACATGTTGGTAACGTCGATCGGGCCGCCGTCGACATAGGAGGAGATTGCCCGGAATGCTTGGCCGTTCGCGGTCTGGTCCATCATCGACCCGTACTTGGCGCGCAGTTCGGCCAGGGCCGGGCGGTTGTTGGTCAGGGCCAGAGCCACCGCCATCTTCATCAGTTGCTCGACTTCCTCCGCGGCCAAGCTCTCGGCGTCCGGATCCCGGTCCCTGAGCATGCGCGCCAATACCGTCGCCGTGGCGAGCCAGTCCTGCTTGGCCCAGTAGACATCGGCGCGCAACCGATTGGCCTCCCGGCTCTGGTCGCCCCGGAGCAGATCCAGAGCCGCGTCGAATTGTTCCATTTTCGCCCGCGCCCGGCCGAGTTGATAGCGCCGTTGGTCGGCGAGTAGGGGATCGAGCCTGACCACATCGCTGGCACCCAACGCGGTCGCGGCCTCGTCCGGCTTCTCGTCGAGCAGGTAGATCTGGGCCAGGCGAGCGCCGACCCGGGCAAGCTCGACGCCCTGCAGCCGATATTCGACCTGATGCTGAAGCAATTTGGCCGCCTGCTCCAACAAATCGACCGAAACCAACCGGTCGGACAGCCGGAAGATCAACTGGTCGCCCAGATTGCCGACCGGGGTGAGTTCGCGGAAATCGTTGTAGATGGCGAGCGCTGCGATCGGCGCCATCTGATCGGCAAGGCCGCCCAAAAACAGATCGACGAAGGAATCGTTCATGATTTGCGCGATTTCCCGCACCTTGGGCGAATCGGGAAACACCGAAATCACTTCCCGATAGGTGTTCAGGCCCGAATCATATTGGCCGTTGGCGACGTAGAGTTCGCCCAACCGGCTCAACAGATTGAGCTCGAAGTCGCCGCCGCGCCACACGAACCGCAGCGATTCCAGGGCCTCGATCACATCCTCGGGCGGCAACATGCCCTGGTCCATCATCAACTCGATCCGCGCCCGTGCCGCCAGGCCACGGGTTTGGCGGTCCTCGCTTTGCGCCGGTTGGGCGAGTAAGTCGATCGCGTCCAAGGGCCGGCCCGCCACCGCGGTCAAGAGTCCGCGCAAATAGGCGCCCCGATCGACCAAACGTTGCTTGGGCCGGTCGACCATGACCAAGTCGAGCATCGCGTTGGCGGTCTCGAGCTTGCGCACGCCGATCGACGCCTCCGCCATGAGCAGGCGGAACGGCGCCCGCAGCATCGCCGGATAGCGGTCTATCAGGTCGCCACTCCTGGCGAATTGGCGCGCCGCCTCGCCGAGCTGACCGCTCTTGGTCAGAAACAAGCCGCGCCAAAGCGCCATCTCCGCGCTCGCGTCCAGGGACTCGTTGAACAGGTCATCGCCGGCGCTGTCCAGCCGATCGAGCATCACGTTGGCGGCGCCGCGCAAGGCATGGACCGCCGGGTCCTTTTCCAGCCACGGCGCCTCCTCGACCGCGCGCCGAATCCAACCCAGGGTTTCCGGCGCCCAGCCGTTGGCGAAATAGAAGCGGGCCTGATCGAGCGCCGCCTCGTGCCGGTTTTCCTTGGGCGTGAACGCCAGGTCCAGATTGTGCTGGTGGACGCTGTCACGAAAACCCTTGCGCTCGTAGCGGCGCCAAGCCGGGAAATCGAACATCGGCGTGTCGTCGGGCGCGAGCGCGACCTCGAGCACGACCTGCGACGCCTCTTCCCCGGCGTCTTCCGGCTCCAGCTCCGGCTCGAGCTCGGAGGTCTCGGCGATCAGATGAGTTTGCGGCGACAGGTGCAGGCCCGACAGACTGCTGATTTCGATACCTTCGCGCAGAGCCCGAACCGCAATCGTATCCGAAATCGAGCGGATCGCGGCCCCCTGCGCCGTTGCCAGCAACTCGAGATCGACGAACCGCCGTCCCGGATCGACGCCGTGGCTGGCCCCCTCGACCGGCACCACCACCAGCTCGTCGCCGACCTCCGGATCGACCACGTAGATCTCGTTGCCGGTGTCCTTTTCGGTCAACAGGATGCGGGTGCCGACCGCGCTCGATTCCTCGAACACCACCGGAATCCGGACGTTCGGCCCGTCCGAGCTGCCCAGTTCCACCGTCCAGCTGTTCTCGACGCGGCTGACCAGGGGCCGATAGGTGGGATCGATGTCGAACCGGGCCACCGTGCGACCGGCGATCGGCAGCTGCTCGGCGGCGGTGATCACGGGCGCCGCGCCTTCGATCTGGTCGAAGCGGAGCGTCGCCGGTGCGTCGAACACGACCCAAAGGTACCCCGAGCGCGCGAATACAGCCGCCGCGACCGGAGTGTTCCAATCGAATCGGAGGCTCAGGCCGTCGGGCAAATCCTCCCGGATTACGGCCAGTTCGCCTTGGGCCAGGGCTGTCGCCAATTCGGGCGCGGCAGGCGCGGTCGTGTCTTCCACCGGCACTTCGGCCACTGTCGGCGCCACCTCCTGGGTGACGTCGGGTTCAGGGGCCGCCGGCGGCTCGGCGGTCTCGGGCGCCGCCGGCGGTTCGGCGGTCTCTGGGGCGGATGTCCGGGCGATCTCGGCGTCGCCCGGCGTCTCATCATCGGTGACCGGCGCGGTTTGCAACACGTCGACCACCACCTTGGAGCCGCTCAGAAAATCCTTCAGCCCGGCGTTTGCCGACACGCCCAGTGTTACGCTGAGCGTGCCGCCGTCCAGTTCCGCATCGATGCTGGCCACCATTGGCGGCAGCCGCTGGCGCAGCGCGTCGAGGTCGATCACCGCCGGGCGTTCGAATCGGAGCGTGGTCCGGTCGCCTTCACGATCAATCCGGTAGGGGACCTGGGCGGGCCAATCGAACACCACTCGGTTGAAGTCCGGATGTTCGCCGAATCGGACCGACAGGGATGGCGGGGCCTGATCGGTGACGGTGGCGGGCGTCCGAGTGGCGACGGGAGGCGGCGGCGGCGAGGGATCCTCCTCGCGACCGACCAGATCGATGACCACCGCGGTGCCGCTCAGGAAGCTTCGAACCTCGAACGGTCCGGTCAGCGTAAAGCGGACGCTTTGTCCGTCCGGGTCCATTCCCGATTTGGTGACATAATCGCCGAGCCGCTGAAACACGGCCGCGAGGCTGGGAATCAGAGGCCGGTCGAAGGTCACCAGCAGAACCGTGCCTTCGACGCGGGTCTGGTGGGTCACCGGCTCGGTCCAGTCGAACACGATCCGGCCGTAGCCGTCGTGAACGCCGGCCCGCACCGGCACGCGCGCGACGGTCTGCGCCCAGGCGGCGTGGCCCAGCGCCACCGCCAACGCCAATACCAGGGCCGGCGCGACCCATGCGAGGGCACCCGGCCGGTGCCGCCCGACGCGGCGACCCTGGGACGGGCCGGTCATTGGAGGCTGTACTCCTCGGTCGCGCCGGCCGCGCGAATCACGATATCGACCCGGCGCGCCAGCTCGTGGCGCCGGGGCGCCGAAATCTTGAGGGACAGGTCGCCGTATCGGGAATCCGCGAATCCGAACGCGTCGATCGGGCGGGTGTAGCCGGATCGACGCAGCTCGTTGGAGACCGCGATCGCGCGGCTCAACGACAGTTCCCAGTTCGACGGAAACGCCGCGGTCGCGATCGGGTCCGGATCGGTATGGCCGTTGACGTTGACCTGATTGCTCAAGAACCGCAACAGATCGCTGAACAGCGCCAGCGAGCCCAGCGCATCGCGATTGAGCTGGGCGTTGCCCGGAAGAAACAGGTTGTCGCTTGGCAGTGAGATCACCAGCCGGTCATCGAGGCGATGAATCGCCGACGCGCCCAGCACCGGGTCTTCGGCCAGCTTGTCCCCGATCAGCGCCCGCAAATAGTCGAGGCTATAGGCGCGGGTCGCGTCGATCTTGGGAATATCGAAGTCCACGGTCGGCTTCGGTCGAATCGCTTCGGCCGTCGGATTGAACTGCTGGGACAGGGCGCTGACCACGGCTTCGAATTCCTCGACTTCCAACGTTGACATCGAAAACAGCATCACGAAAAACACCAGCATCAGAGATACCAAGTCGCCGAAAGACAACATCCAGGCTTCGGGATCGATGCTTGGGCCTTTCGATGGTTCTTCTTCTTCGTCGCTCATGGTTAAAACTCGGTTAAAGCTCGCTATCTTCGAAATCCACCTTGGCGGTGTCTTCGACCCGGACGAAGAACGCCATCTTCGCCACCGAGGGATCTCCGGGCTGGGCACCGACGACGATCGATTGTTGCGACACGCCCCGCGCGATCAGACCGCGGGCATAGGCGCCGGCGCGAGCAACCTCCAATAGCCGTCCGGCGGCCAACTCGTCGGCCAGGAACGGGCCGGTAAAGGTCGAGAACTCGACCTCGTAGCGCAGCCCGACCAGGCGCCGGTTGAGAGAACGGGCGATTCGAGACAGCAATTCCTCGCGGTCGGAACGCAGGCGCGTGCTGTCGGGCTCGAACAACTGGTCGACCGGCATGGTGATGGCCATGATCGAGCCGGACGAAAAGAATTCCACTCGCGCCAGGGGCACCGCGACCTCGAAAAAATCGCGAACCTCGCGATGGAACTCCTCCGTGGTCAAGTTTTCGCCGACGCTGGCGGTGAACTCGGTGGGGCTGGCGGTGTTCAGAATTTCGGTCGAAAAGGTCGCGAGCAAGCTGCCCATGACCGCCTTGACCCGGTCTTCCTTCAGCGTCGCCATAGTGTTCAGCAAGACGAAAAAAGCCAACAGGATCAGGTACAAGCCCAAGAACAGAGCCAGCGTCGGATCTTTGGCCGGTGCCTTTTCTTGCGATTCTTCTTCGTCCATGTGCCCGGCTAGTCCAAACTGGAGAACAGCTTGTCGATGTCGGCCTGACTTTGCGCCTCGCCCGAAGCCTGCGGGCCATTGAGCAGGTCCGCGTCGGAGGGCGCGGCCTTCTCGGCCGGCGGTTCACGGTCCGCGCTCGCGGCCCCGTCGCCCGCGCCCGAGAGTCCCGCGATCTTGGCTTCGATATGGCGCAACGTCTCGACAACCTTGCCGATTCGCTGGCCGGTGATGTCCTGAAATCCACAGGATTCGAAAATACGGGTGATTTGTACGGTCACCCGGTCGGGCAGATCGTCGTCGCCTTCGGCCACCAAGGCCTCGATGCGCTCGGCGGCATCCATGATGTCGTTGGTCGCCGTTTCGGTGGCGCTGACGATTTCTTCCAGTTCGTCGTTCGCGTCCGGAATCCGCGTTCGCCGTATCTCCGACACCTCCAACCCGGCCAGTTCCTCGCGAGCCGTACGCATGAACGCCATCGACTGTCCCAGTTCGCTTTGGACATGACGCTCGCGCTCGGCGAGCGCGGTGAGTTCGCTCGGCGAACTGCCGAATATCGCCGTCATCACGGCCTCGATATCGGCGATCTCGACGGTATCGCCGAGCCGCTCGCGCGGTGCCGCGAAGCGTGCGTCAAGTTCCTTGGTCAACTCTGTCTCGCCCATGACCCCTGCTCCGTCCCCAGTATCAGAAGGACTAGAAGTCGCCGATCACCGCGCTCATCTTGCCGCGCAGTGTCTCGGCGTTGAACGGCTTGACGATATAGTTGTTGACGCCGGCCTCCTTGGCCGCGATCACGTTTTCGGTCTTGCTCTCCGCCGTGATCATGATGAACGGCGTGTGCTTGAGGTTTTCGTCCGCGCGCACCTCTTTCAGCAGTTGCAGCCCAGTCATCGGTTCCATATTCCAGTCGGAGATGATCAGACCGAATTCGGTATCTTCGCGAAGTTTCGTCAATGCCTCGGCGCCGTCCAATGCTTCGGAGACGTTGTTGAACCCGAGTTGTCGCAGCAGATTGGTGACGATGCGCAGCATCGTCTTGTAATCGTCGACGATCAGGATGTTCATGTCTTTTTCGACTGCCATTTTGAAGCTCCACCTTCAAACTAGGAATACCGGTCCCACCCGATCCATTGGCTCGCCGCGCCCCTCCCAAGCCGTCGGGCCGGCGCGGACCGGTCACAGTACCGAGTCTCGTGTAGCCTCCGGCAGACTGGGTCGTTTCGCCAGTTCCACCGTCAATGAGCGCGCCGAGGCGGTATCCATTTTGCCGATAATGTCCGCCACTTTGGCGTCCCTCATCCGCTGCACGATATCAATCAGATAGGTCATTTCGAGCGTATTGAAAACGCGAGCGGCGTCCTTGGGCTTCATTTTTTCGTAGTAGGTCGCGAGAGTTTGCAAATCGTTCTCTTTTTCTTCGTCATATTCGGCCAGCAGCGCCTCGACCGAGTCCTGCAAGCGCCTCCAGTCGCCGATTCGGCTTTCCAGCGCATGTTCCGCCGCCCTGACCATTTTCTCACGCAGATCGATCTCGGCGGCCCGCGCCTCGAGCGCCCGTCGGCGGGCGCGAAGGTCTTGCAGGACATCCAATTCGGACCGGCTCATCTCGTCGCTGTCGGGCACAAGCGGCTCGGCGCCGTCACCGCCCAGCAGGCCCTCTGCCGCGATCTCCTCTTGCGCGGCCTCGTCGAGCACATCCGTGGGACGCTCGCCCGGCGCTTGTTGGGCCTGGAGCTCGGTCCCGATCCCACCCTCGATCACCGGGTCGAGACCTTGCCAAAGGTCGCCGATCTTGATCGTGATCAGCATTGCCGCCACGAAGATCGTGATCGGGAGAATTCTGAATCTGGCGCGCATCTCGATTTCTCTCAGTTCGCGGCCTTGAGGGCCTGAATCAGCTCTTTCTCGGCGCGCGAACGGGCCGCGGGCGCTTCTCGCGCGGGGCCACGGCGCGGGCTCGGGTCGGGCTGGGCCGGCGCGGCGCGCGGTGCGGATTTGCGTGCCGGCGCCTCCGTGGTCGGGTCAAGGCGCTTGATCAGCTTGTTCGCACGATGATTGAGCATATCCAAATCACCGATCAACTCGCGCGCCGATCGCATTTTCGGATCCAACTCACCGAACGCATCCTCGGCCGCGGTCTTGAGTTGCATGATGCTGGTCTCGGCCCGCGCGGTGGCGTCATTGAAGGTCGCGGCCAGGCGCTTCATCTCGTCTTGGGCGGCACGCAAAGCGCCAAGCCGACGGTTCAACGTCGCGCAATAGCAGATGGTGACGACCAGCAGCAGCACCAGAACCCCATCGACGGCAAGACCGTAATTCATCATCAATCTCCAAGTTTCTTGAGGGTTCTGTCGACACGGACGGCGATGTTGTTGCCCGCCCGGCCCATTGATCCGGCCATCATCGGAATTCCGCCGCAGCGAAGCTCGACCTCGGACTCGGGTGTCGCGTTGAGCATCAACGTGTCACCCACCTTCAGGTTCATCACCCGCTCCAGCATCATCAATTGCTCGTCGAGGACCGCATCGATTTCGACATCGGTGACCCAAAGTTCGCTTGCCAAATGGGTCTCCCAAATCGAGTCGCGGCCGAATTTCTCGCCCATGAACATCTGCAGCAGCAACTCGCGCACCGGCTCCAGCGTCGCATAGGGGATCAGCAGCTCCAGGCGCCCGCCGCGATCTTCCATGTCGATGCGCAGCGAGGCGATGATCGCCGCGTTGCCGGGGCGGACGATGGTGGCGAAGCGCGGATTGGTTTCGAGCCGGTCGAACTTGAAGGTCACGGGGCTCAGCGGTTCGAACGAGACGCTCATGTCCTCGAGCACCACCTCGACCATCCGTTCAACCAGATTCCGTTCGATGGTGGTATAGGGGCGGCCTTCGATGCGCATCGCCGCGGTGCCGCGGCGGCCGCCAAGCAAGACGTCGACAATCGAGTAGATCAACGCGCTGTCGACCGTGATCAGGCCAAAATTGTCCCATTCCTCGGCCTTGAACACGGACAGCATGGCCGGCAACGGAATCGAATTCAGGTAATCTCCGAATCGCGCCGAATTGATCCGGTCCAGGGAGACCTCGACATTGTCGGAGGTGAAGTTCCTGAGCGACGTCGACATCATCCGAACCAGCCGGTCGAAGACCACTTCGAGCATCGGCAGGCGTTCATAGGAGACCAGCGACGAGTTGAGGATCGCATGGATGCCGCTTTCTTCTTCCTCGCCGGCGCCCTGCTCGTCGAATCCCAGCAGGCTGTCGATTTCATCCTGGCTGAGAACCCGCGTGGCTTGGGCGCCGCTGGCATCCCCGCCACCGGCGCCGGAACCCCCATCCTCGTCCTCGGCCATCATGGCTTCCCATTCGGCTGCCATCTGGTCTTGGGATTCGTCTTCGTCCGCCATCTCTAAGTCACCATGAGGTTCGCATCATCATCAGTCCTGGGGCGTTATCCCTGGACCAGGATTTCCTTGAACAGAATGTCATAAACGCGCAAAGGCTGCACGGCCATGTTGACCCGCACCAGCAGCTCCTCCTTGAGCCGAAACACGCCCTTGGTGCCGCTCAATTCTTCGGGACGCAGTTCCCGCAGATAGACCTGGAAGTTGTCAACAATCCGGGGCAGCACGGCCTCGACCTGGGGCACCGCGTCCGGATTGCCCAGTTCCAGGCTGACTTGAATTTTCAGAAAACTTGCCTGGCGCCCGCCGGTGTTCAAGTTGACCAGCATTTCCGGCAAATCGTAGAACACCGCCTCGCGGGACTCGTCGGCGGCCGCCGAGACGGCTTCCTCGCCTTCCACATCCCCCGATTCGGCCGCGATTTCTTCTTCGTCGTCACCACCGAGAATGCCGCTGAAGAAAACGCCGGCGCCGGCGCCGGCCAGCAACAGCACGCCCACTCCGGCAATCAGGATCAGCTTCTTGCCGCCGAATTTCTTTCCTGGCGATTGACCGCCGTCTTCGTCCTCGCCCTCGGTGTCCTCGGCGTCTTCGGCTTCGAGATCTTCTTCACTCATTGGATTGCCCCAGTGAGATCACCTTTCAAGCGGCGGCGCGGGTGCAGGATTTCCGCCGGGCGATTCTCGTTCCATCCGACCCACGGCCAGTCTAGGCAATGGTGGTTAACAAGACGTTGCGCCCCGCGCCGTTCCCGTTGGCAAGAACTGCCCGGCAAGCTTTGCCGGCGCCGCGGCGCAACACCTTGAAAACCCAAAGTAATTGGATTGGCACGTCGCATGCATTCCCCTCGCCGGTATGGGCGCCGCCCGGCGGAAGTCCCAAAGCACAGGCCGGAGACGCGAGACTCAGGATCGGCATATGGATAATACCACCTACATCACCTTATCGCGACAGACCGCCTTGCGCCGGCAGATGGATATCCTCGCCCATAATCTGGCCAACGCCAGCACCACCGCGTTCAAGGCCGAGGCGCCGCTGTTCTCCGAGTATCTGGCCCGCGCCGGCGGCCAGCGCGAATTGGCGTTCGTCCAGGACAAGGGGTCGATGCGCGACACCAGCGAAGGGCCGATGCATCGAACCGGCAACCCGTTGGATCTGGCGATTCACGGCGACGCTTATTTCGTGATCCAAACCGATCGTGGCGAGCGCTACACCCGCAACGGCCATTTCCTTCTGGACGGCGAGGGCAATCTGGTCACGTCAGCCGACAACCAGGTGCTCGATGTCGACGGTCGCGAAATCCAGATTCCTCGGGATCAGACCGGAATCACGATCTCGTCCGACGGATCGATTTCCGGCGTCAACGGGCCGATCGCGCGCCTGCAACTGGTGGAATTCGCCAATCCGCAAGGCTTGCGCCGCGAAGCCAACAGCCTTTACGTGACTTCGGACGATCCCCAGGAGCCGCGCGAGGCATCGGTGATCCAGGGGATGCTGGAGCAGTCCAACGTCAAGCCGATCGTGGAAATGACCAACATGATCAACCTTCACCGCTCGTACCAGTCGAACAACAAACTCGTCGATACCGAGGACCAACTGCAGCGCCGGACGATCGACCGGATCATGCGCGCTTAATCGGTCTGTGAATCAAGGATTTCCGCCATGAGATCGCTGAGCATCGCCGCGACTGGCCTGTTGGCCCAACAGCTCAACGTCGAGGTCATCTCCAACAACATCGCCAACATGGTGACCACCGGCTTCAAGCGTCAGCGGCCGGAGTTCCAGGACCTGCTGTATCAAAGCCAGCGCCGGATCGGCGCCACGTCCTCGGACGCCGGCACGGTGGTGCCGTCCGGCATCCAGCTTGGACTCGGCGTCCGCACCGCCTCGGTCTATCGGATCATCGAGCAAGGCAATCTCCTCGGCACCGGCGCCACCTTCGACGTCGCGATTCAAGGTCGCGGCTGGTTCCGTGTCCAGTTGCCCTCGGGCGAGGACGCCTTCACCCGCGCCGGTTCGTTTCAGCTCAGCCCAACCGGCCAGGTCGTCACCGCCGACGGCGATCCGGTTCAGCCGGGCATCACGATTCCCAACAACGCGCTCGAGATCAGCATCAACGCCAACGGCGATGTCGAGGTCAAGATCGCCGGCCAGGTCACACCCCAGAACGTCGGTACATTCGATCTGGTCAGCTTTCCCAATGCCGCCGGCCTGGAGGCGATCGGCGACAATCTGCTCCTCGAGACACCGTCGTCCGGCGCTCCGGTGGTCGGCACGCCGGGCAATGACGGCTTGGGCACCCTGGTGCAGGGATTTCTGGAGACCTCCAACGTCAACTCGGTGTCCGAGATCACCAATCTGATCACCGCCCAGCGCGCCTATGAAATGAATTCCAAGGTCGTGACCACGTCGGACGAGATGATGGCCACCGTCAGCCAGCTCCGCTAGGCGGGAGGATATGACGATGAACGCATGTGCCAAGGGAACGATCGGGGCCGCATTGATGGTCGTGGTGTTCGCGATCTCGGTCGCGGCCGCGCCGCCGCGCCTGCGCCCCAACATCGAGGTCGATCACGGCCAGGTCACGCTTGGCGATTTGTTCGAGAATGCCGGCGCGGTCGCCGACGTGGCGGTCATGGCCGCGCCCGCGCCGGGCGAGCGGACCGAGCTCACGATCGCCCAAGTGTTCGACTTGGCCAATCGGCACGGGCTCGGGTGGCGGCCGGTGGTCCCGTTCACCCATGTCTCCATCGGCCGTGCCTGGCGCTACCTGAACGACCGCGAAATCGCCGAAAATCTCAAGGATGCCCTTCGCGAGGCTGGCGCCGGCGGTACCCTCACCCTGGACCTTCCGACCCGGGCGCTGGAAATCAAGGTCGCCCGTGGCGCCCTGGCCGACGTCACCTTCGAGGCGGTGTCCTACGAGCCGGAAACCTCCCGGTTTCAGGTCACCCTGGTGGTCCGGGCCGCCGGGACCCGGGTTCAGCGCTACAACATGGTCGGGCGGGCGTTCGCGACATTGGAGATTCCGGTGCTGCGGTCGCGCCTGCGCGGCGAGGACGTGATCCGGAACGACGACATCGAGTGGGTCGAGCGGCGCACCAACAAGCTGCCGCGCGCCGTGATCACCGATGCCGCGGACCTGATCGGCAAATCCCTGACCCGCGCGGTCGCCCCCGGCAAACCGCTGAAATCCGGCGATGTCGGCGCGCCGACGATGGTGATTCGCGGGGCCATGGTCGCGATGCACTACCTGGCACCCAATCTCCATCTCGTGGCCACCGGCCGCGCCGAGGAATCCGGCGCCCGCGGCGAGGTTATCGCGGTCCAGAACAGCCACAGCCGCATCACCATCGATGCCGTGGTCACCGGCGCCAACCGTGTCGAGGTGCGCACGCCGCGCCAATTCGCCGCGCAATGAGCCCGACCCGGCGCCTGACCATCGTTCGGTCCAACCCCTAGGAGCATTCCCATGGTCCCGTCCCGCCGATCATACCGTTCGTTTCTTGCCGTCGCCGCGGTCGCGCTGCTGTCGGGGTGTTCGGCCATGGAACGAATCGGTCAGGTCGGCCAGACGCCCGATTTTCGCCCGATCGCGAACCCCACCCAGGAG
>CAJWQN010000002.1 GCA_913045505.1 uncultured Rhodospirillaceae bacterium
TATCCGGTGTCGCTGCCGATGCCGTCGCCCCAGCCGATCAACCGCCACGCCAACTCGTTGTGGCGGTCGGGCGCGCGGGCGTTTTTCAAGGATCAGCGGGCCTCGGTCGTCGGCGATATCCTCACCGTCGAGATTCAGATCGACGACGACGCCAACATCACCAACGAGACCACCCGCACTCGGGACAATATCGACACCTCCGCGATTTCCAGTCTGTTTGGTTACGAAGCGAGCTTGGATCGGATTCTGCCGCAGGCGGTCAACGGCGCCACCTTGCTCAACATTGACACCGATCTCAGGAACAAGGGTACGGGCGAAATCAAGCGCGACGACCAGATCAACCTCAAGATCGCGGCCGTGGTCACCCAAGTGTTGCCCAACGGCAATTTGGTGATCCGGGGGGACCAGGAGGTGCGGGTCAACTTCGAGCTGCGCGAGCTCTCGATCGACGGCGTCGTCCGGCCCGCGGACATCACCGCCACCAACACCGTATCCTACGAAAAAATCGCTTCCGCGCGCATAGCCTACGGCGGCCGCGGCCATATCAGCGACGTCCAGCAGCCGCGCTACGGCGCCCAGGTCCTCGACGTCATCAATCCGTTCTGAGGGGGGGCCCTGCACCTGAGTCGGATGGCGCGAGGATGGCACGCCGATCAAGCGGGCTGATAGCGCTCGACCAGAATTTCGCCTTCTCGCCGCCGTATCTCCGCCAAATCATAGGCCAATTGCACCCGCAACAGGTGGTCGGCCTTAGGTCCAAAGGCTTTTTCTATCCGAATGGCCATTTCCGGCGACAGCGCGGCTCGCGCATTGAGGACATTAGACAATGTCGGCCGCGCCACGCCCAAGGCGGCGGCGGCTGCGGTGACGCTCAAATCAAGCGGCGCAAGAACTTCATCACGGATAATCGTTCCGGGATGGGCAGGGTCCTTCATCATGGCGCCGACCTCCTTTCTCAATGGTAGTCGATCAGATCAACGTCATGGGCATCGCCGGAGTCCATCCGAAACACCAACCGCCAATTGCCGGTGACGGTCAGGCTCTAAAAACCCTTCATGTCGCCTCTCAACTGGTGCAAGCGCCAACCGGGATACAGTCCCATCTCCCCCGGCTCCCGCGCCTCATCGAGCAAGGTCAACATGTTCGTCAGCTTCTGGACCTGTCTTGGAGCGAGGCCCTTGGTGTCGCCCCGCTCGTAAAATCGCCGCAACCCCTTATGCCGAAAAGATCGAACAGCCATGATAATATATAGTGCGTAACGTTACACCTGTCAATAATTTCGGCTGAAAATCTAAGTGCTCATGTCTCAAGCGGCTATCAACGAAATCGAGATCATGGAACTGTTCAAAGTCGGCGCCACCAGCGCCGAGAGGGACTCAATCATCGCGGGTGGTTTTTTCGAGGCGCTCGTGGCGCTCCTGGGCGTCGATGCTCAACGTGGCCACCGGACGCGCCTCGAGCCGGCTCAGATTGATCGGATCGCCGGTTTCCTCGCAATAGCCGTAACTGCCCTCGTCGATGCGGCGCAGCGCCGCGTCGATCTTGTTGAGCAGTTTGCGTTCCCGGTCGCGAGTTCTGAGTTCGATCAAACGCTCGGTCTCGATCGAGGCCCGGTCCGCGATATCGGGCTCCTGAGAGCTTTGTTCCTGAAGATGGAGGATGGTTTGGCTGGATTCCGCCAGGATCTCGTGGCGCCAACGCAGCAATTTGCGGCGAAAATACTCTCGTTGCACCGAATTCATGAACCGCTCGCCCTCGGAAGGACGATAGCCTTGCGGAATTTCGTTCGGCTCCGCTCGATGGTCCCGCTTTGGCTTGGCCATCAGAAGCTCTCGGATATTAGGGCCTTGTCTCCGGCGCGGAGTATATGAATCCGGAGCCGGTGCCGCAATATGATCGTAGAGAGCTGGCGCCCGGATGCCGCTCAGCGGCGCGCGGACAGCTTGGCCAACTCGACCTGGGCGCGGAGATCGATTTCGTCCAACACGGCGGCCAGCTTCGGATCGGCCGTCGTCGCCCGCTCGATGCCAAGCGTCTGAATCAGCTGATTCAGTTTGGGGCCAGGAATCATCCCGGTCAAAAGGCCGATCCGAATGTCGTCGAGGCAATCGAGAATCGTGGCGCCGCGGCGGAAATCGCGTTTTCTCCCGGCGGTCCGGTCCGGAACCTCTTGGACCGCCAGCAGGCCCTCGACCGGCGTGCCCGAGGGGGGATGCGCCACATCCGTGGCGCCCGCGACGCCACCCTCGCCGACCAGCGCGGCGAATGCGCCGCCGTCCGCCGGCACCGGGTTCCCGGCGCGGACCTTGCGCGGGCCCGCCGACTGAACCGGCGACTCTCTGGTTACTTTCATGGGCCACCTCGGGCGCTAATCGTCGCCCAGCATGTGCCGGGCGAGGTTAACATCCATTTAAGGCCGATCGGCACCATGTCCGCAAGGGATCGGCAAAAATTACCGTGCCCGAGGATCGGCGCCCGACCGGCACCCGCGATTCGGCGCCGAAGGCGGCGGAATTGGACCATTTGCCGCCAGGCCCGCGGGTTGGCATCGGATTCGCATGGTGCTTGGCGGCGGCATCGCGCGGTGCGGCCCGAGAGTTGATCGAAAGGTTACCATGGTGCGGCAACGGAACGACAATCGGCATGTCACCCGGCGCGGACATCTGCGCGCCAAGCTGATCGCCCTGGGCCTTTGGCTGGCGGTATGGACATTGGCGGCGGCGACCGCCGGGGCCGCGGTTCGGATCAAGGACATCGCCGATTTCGAAGGCATTCGCGACAACATGCTGGTCGGCTACGGTCTGGTGGTCGGCCTCAACGGCACCGGCGATACCCTGATCAACGCCCCGTTCACCCGGCAAAGTCTCGAAGCCATGCTCGAGCGCTTAGGCGTCAATACCCGCGGCACCCTTCCCCTGGTCGAGAATGTCGCCGCGGTGATGGTGACCGCCACTTTGCCGCCATTCGCCCGCCAGGGCACGCGGATCGACGTCTCGGTCAGTTCGTTGGGCGATGCGGAAAGCCTGCTCGGGGGAACACTTCTGGTCACCCCTCTGGTCGGCGCCGACGGCGAGGTCTACGTGGTCTCCCAGGGCCAAGTCTCGGTCGCCGGATTCACCGCCCAGGGCGCCGCCGGCAGCAGCATCACCAAGGGCGTGCCGACCGCCGGGCGGGTCTCCAACGGCGGCATCATCGAGCGCGAGATCGGTTACGAACTGGTCGATATGGACCGGGTGAGCGTCTCGCTCCGCAACCCGGATCTGACCACCGCGATTCGGGTCTCCCAGGCGATCAACGCAATGCTCAACGAGCCCGCCAGCCGGGCCACGGATCCGGCCACGATCGTGGTCGCGATTCCCGAACAATATCGCGACAACATCGTCGGCCTGTTGACCGACATCGAGCAATTGCGGGTGCAACCCGACCAAATCGCGCGGGTGGTCATAGACGAGGTGTCCGGGACCATCGTCATCGGCGAGAACGTGCGGATATCAACCGTGGCCATCGCTCAGGGCAATCTGACCATCCGGATCACCGAAACCCCGCAAGTGTCCCAACCGGGCGCGTTCGCGCCCGACAGCGCGACCACCGAAACCGTCCAGCGCAGCGCCATCGAGATCGACGAGCAGACCGATCGCAAGCTGTTCGTGCTGCCGGAAGGCGTGAGCCTGCAAGAACTGGTCGATGGACTCAACGCTCTCGGCGTCGGGCCGCGCGATATCATCTCGATCTTGCAGACGATCAAGGCCGCGGGCGCGTTGCAGGCCGAACTCGAGGTTCTGTGATGTACGCGGCCGACATGCTTTCGGCACCACCCCTGCCGTCCCAAGCGGTCCGGCCACCGAGTGTAAACCCGACCGGCACCGCCAAGGAAATCCGGGACGCGGCGGAGGATTTCGAATCGTTTTTCCTGTCACAGATGTTCGAGTACATGTTCGCCGGCATCGACACCGACGGCCCGTTCGGCGGTGGCCACGGCGAGAAGATCTTCCGTTCGTTGTTGCTCCAGGAGTACGGCAAGGCGATGGCCCGGCAAGGCGGAATCGGAGTCGCCGACACCATCGAGCGCCAATTGCTCCAATACCAGGAGGTCGACAAATGACGACCGCGGGTCAGGTGGCGGTCGCGGCCGGCGCCGCGGTCATGGTCAGCCAACCGAGCATGGCCGAACGGGTTGAGAACCTGATCGCCATTATCGGCACCTTGGGTGAGGTGCTGCGCCAGGAGATCGTGGTGGTGAACTCTCGCCAGTCGGCGAGCTTCGCGCCGTTGCTCGAGCGCAAGGAGACGTTGGCCCAGTCCTACGCCGAGCAAATCAAGGCGATGAGCGCCGATCGTGCCCGTGCCGGGGGGCTCGAGCCCGGTTTGGCGGCGCGCCTCCAGGCGGCGGGCGAGACGTTTCGCGCCGTGGTCCATGAGAACGCCAGGGTTCTCGAAGTGGCCAAGACCGTCAACGAGAGGTTCTTCAAGGCGGTCGGCGACGCGGTGGCGCTGAAAAAGCGGCCCGTGACCGGTTACTCCAAGACCGGCGCCTACACCGGCGTCTCGGACCCCGGTACGGCCGCGGCATCGCCGGTCGCGCTGGATCGCGCGGTTTGACCCGCCGGCGAGCCTGAACGATCAGCGAATGAACTTGATGTCAGAATTCAGACACACAAAGCGGTTACGACCTTACCCGTCGTTAACCGCAAGCCAATGCTTCAGGTCGAGCCGGACGCGTTTCGCGCCGCCTAGACCGTGATATCAACCACCTTCTGCGCGGCGTTTTCCCGCAGCCGCTCGGTAAACGCGGCCACACGTCGCAACACCGTTTCTGGCGGGAACTGATCCAACACTTCGCCCGACACCGTATCGACACTCCGCGACACGAACAGCGCCGCGTTCTCGTCGAACAAGATCGACAACCGAGTTGTTGGCCGTACCCCGGATTCCCTGGAGAACTCGCGAATCGCCTCCGTGGTCTCGCTGACAGTCTGGGTCTGGGCGCCATCGCTGGCTTCTGGAACGTCGCTTCCGCCACGCTCCAGTTCACGATTGTCTGGGGTTTCCTCGGCACGTGCAGCTCCACCGCCAACAGAGAGCCTCTGTTGGAAAATCGCAGCGGTGCTTACAACATCAAGTGCCATCGCTCGTCAAAACCTTCCGTTTCGGAAATTGAGCGTGCCTTCGGCCACCGTTCTGGGACCATGGCCGCAAGCCTAACGGATTCGTCGCGCCAGAGTCAAGACGTTGGTGTCACCTGCCTATTGGCTGGCGAACTGGGGAAGAATCTTCCCATGCCCGCGGCGGCGCGGGCGCGCGCGGGGTCACGACGCCTCGAACGCAAGTGCCATGATTTTGCGTCGGGTGCGCTCGAATCCTGGGATTCCCACGCCCGCGCCCGCGTCGGCGCCGCCCAGCCGATAATGGCCCCTGTCTTGCATGACCCGTCCCGCATATTTGGTCTCGGACCACCGACCGGACAGCGATTCGAAAGCCAGCCACCATGTCACTAACCGCCGCTCTCAACAATTCGATCTCGGCGCTGAGCGTCAATCAGGCGGCCATCGCGGTGGTGTCGCAAAACGTCGCCAACGCCAACAACCCCGACTATTCGCGCAAACTGGCCAGCCAGGAGGCGGTGGTCGCGGGGAACATTCGGGCCGGCGTCAAGATCGGGGAAATTCGGCGGATCATCAATGAGTTCCTGATCCGCGATTTGCGCCAAACCTCCACCGATCTGGGACGAGTCGACGTGCAGCTCCCGTTCGTCGACCGGCTGCAGAATTTTTTCGGAACGCCCAGCTCCAACGACACACTGGCCGGCCGACTCGATCGCGTGTTCGCTTCGTTCGAGAATGCCGCGACGATCCCCCATTCCACCGTCGCCCGGTCCGAGATCATCGAGGCGATGACCGACATGATCCGTGAGATCAACGAGCTGGCCACCCAGACTCAATCGATTCGCCATGACGTGGACCAGCAAATCCTCAGCGAAGTGACCACGATCAACGCCGCGCTGGCCCAGATCGTGCGTTTGAACGCGCAGATCGCGGTCGAGAGCGCGGGCACTGGCGATCCGTCCGAACTGCTCGACCTACGCGACGGCCAACTGAAGATCATCGCCGAGCGGATGCCGATCAACGTGTTCGAGAAGAGCGACGGCGAAATCACCATTTTTGCCGGGACCGGAATCGCGTTGCTCGAGGATCGACCCCGGGTTCTGGCCTACGATCCGGCCTCGGTGGTCACGCCGCAGACCATCTTCAACAGCATCGAGGTGTTCAACACCGACGCCAACGGCAACGCGATCGGGACCGGTGCGTTTCTCGAGGACGAGATTCCCAGCGGTCAGCTGCGGGGTCTGCTCGACCTCCGTGACACGGCCCTGCCGGACCTGTCGTCGGGCCTCGGCGAATTCGCGTCGCGATTCGCCGATGAGGTCAATCGGGTTCACAACAACAATACCGGTTTCCCGCCGCCCAACGCGTTGGTTGGATCGCGGAACACCGGGTTCACCACCACCGACGCCCATAATTTTACCGGCCAGGCCACGTTCGCGGTGATGGACGCCAACAACGATATCAGCGCCACCGTGACCGTGGATTTCGGCGCCATCGGAGCGACCATCGGTGACGTCATCACCGCCGTCAACGCCGGGTTGCCCGGAGCCAATGGCGCGACCCTTGCCCTCACCAGCGGCGTCATGAGCTTCACCGCCACCGCGGGCACCGATCGGGTCGGCATCGTTCAGAGTACGACCGCGCCGAGCACCCGCGCCGGCCGCGGCTTCGCCCATTTCTTCGGCCTCAACGACCTGGTCAGCACGACCACGTCGCCGTTTTTCGACTATGGCTTCACGGCCGGCGAGACCCACCTGTTCACGGGCACCTCGACCTTCCGGGTCCTGGACTCCGACAGGCAGACGGTGAGCACGGTGACATTCGACTCCGGCGCCGCCGGCGCCACCTTTGGCGGCCTCGCGACCTCGCTGACCACCGCTCTGTCACCGTTCGCGACCGCAAGCCTGAACGCCACCACCGGGCGCTTCGAACTGACCGAGGCGTCCGGTTTCACGGTTCTCGCCAGTGACGACGCGACCGCCAACCGCGCCGGCACCGGCCTCGGCTTGGCCACCATGCTCGGATTGGGCCGCGACAAGGTGCAGCAGATCGCGACCACGACCCAGGTCAATCCGACCATCGTCGCGACCCCGACCCTGCTCGGGATCGGCCAGTTGCAGACCACGGTCGGCAATCGCGGCATCACTCCGGGCGACAGCCGCGGTGGCCTGGCCTTGGCCGGCGTGGCCACGACCGGAATCAGCATCAACGCCGCCGGCAATCTGCCGGCCCAGACCCTTACCCTCACCACCTACGCGGGCGCGGTCATCGCCGATACCGCCCGCTACGCGGCACAGACCCAGCTTCAGGCCGATAGCCTGGAGGCATTGTTCAACGGCCTCGACGTCAAGGCGAAATCGATCTCCGGCGTCAATGTGGATGAAGAACTCGCCAACTTGATCCTGCTCCAAAACGCGTTTGCCGCCTCGGCCAGGGTGATCAGCACGGTCAATCAGATGTTCGCCGATTTGTTGAGTTCGGTGCGCTGAGGGACCCACCGCCATGATCCAAGCGGCACGCTAACGAGAGATTACGAAGAGAACGACCATGACCAGAATCTCTACTCTCGGCCAGAACCAGTTCATCTTGCGGCAAACGTTGCAAACCCAGGAGCGCTTGCTGAGCCTGCAACGGCAAATGTCGACCGGCGAACGATCGGAAGACTTCAAGGGCTTGCGCGGCGACAGCACGGTCTTGATCTCGGCGCAAGCGCGCAAGGCCGCCACGGAGCAGTTGCTGGCCAACAATGTCCAGACCAAGACCAAGCTCGACCTGCGCGAAAGGGCGGTGCGCGAAATCGTCGAAATCGCCAAGAACATCAAGTCAGAGTTCCTGTCCGCCGAAGGGATCGAGAATTCCTCGCAGCTCGTCATCCAGGCCCAGATCGGGCTGCAACAGGTGGTGTCGATTCTCAACAGCCGCGACCAGAACGGCAATTTCATATTCGCCGGCTCGCGGACCGACACCGCGCCGGTGACCAGCGTGCCCTCGGGTGCCCCCCCGCCGGCGTTCACGCTCACGTTCAACAACGACACCATCGTCGAGCAAGCCAATGTCGACGAAAACCTGACCATTTCCGTCGGCGTGCTTGCCGCCACCAACCCGACGACGCCGACCGGCTCGTTCCAGCCCCTGATCGATATCCTCAATTTCTTCGCCGCCGGCGTGTTCCCGCCGCCGTTGCCGGCCGAGCCACTGCCGGCGGCGACCGCGCCGACGGTCACCGCCGCCCAGGCCTTGACATTGATCGATCAGGCTTTCGACACGGTCAACGCGCTCGACGCCTCGCTCGGCATCAGCCAACAACTGGTTGACGAGGCCAACGAGCGCTTGCAGGCCGACATCGATTTGACCGACGAATTCATCACCTCGCTCAAGGATGTGGACGTGGCCGAGGTCTTCACCCAGCTCAGCCAGGAGCAGTTCGCCTTGGAAGCCTCCTTCCAGATCACCGGACGACTGAGCGATCTCAGCCTGATCCAGTTCCTCAGGATATGAGTTTTTGGGCCGGTGCGCGCCGCCGCCGCGCCGCCCGCAAATAGGTCTTGCTTATTTCCGACGACTCCCGTATTTTCTCCACCGTAGTGCGGACAGGGCCATTCTACCAGAATGGGTAGAGACGGTTCCGCGCTGCTGGGCCTGCAGAAGGCAGGCGTTACTACCCAGAAAGGAGTCGTAACATGGCCATCCAAAACTCCATCAATACGAATCCGTCCGCGCTGGTTGCCTTGCGCAACCTGAACGCCACCAATTCGGCGTTGGCGGCGGTTCAGGATCGGGTATCCACCGGCCTCAAGGTGATCGGTGCCGCGGACAACGCTTCGTCCTTCGCCATCGCCCAGGGTATTCGGGCCGAAATCAAGGCGATCGCGGCGGTTAAGCAGGGCCTGTCCAACGGCCAGGGCGTCGCCACCGTTGCCATTGGTGGCGCGACCGAGGTCTCCAACCTGCTCGCCGACATCAAAGGCAAGATCATCGAAGGCCTGAATCCGGCCAACACCAGCGAGCAGCAAGTGATCCTGAATGCGGACTTCGTCGGTCTGATCGGTCAGATTCTGACCTTCGTCCAGAACGCGGAGTTCAACGGCCGGAACATTCTGGAGTCCGGGGGCAGCAACGTGAACATCATCGCCGACACCTCGGGCGGCGCGTTGACCTTGCGGGCGCAGGACTTGGAAGGAACCGCTTTCAGCCCCCTCAACGCCCAGAACTTGGCCAATGCCAGCGCCGCCTCGGCGGCCCTGACCGTGGTCAACTCGGCGATCGCGACCGTCAACACCGCGCTCGGCCAGCTCGGTGCCGACAATCGGGCACTGACCTTCCAGGAATCCTTCCTCAGTGCCATCTCGGATGCCACCGAAGAAGGCTTGGCGAGCATCGTGGATGCCGACTTGGCCAAGGAATCCGCGCAGTTGCAGTCCCTCCAGGTCAAGCAGCAATTGGCGATTCAGACCTTGAGTATCGCCAATGCCACACCGCAGGTGATTCTATCCCTGTTCCGGTAAACGACGCCATGGTGGGATCGGTCTCGGCCGATCCCACCATCGTTCTCGGGGCGTGAGGGGCAATGCCGCTCAAACTCACGCTCAAGCCCGAAGAGAAAGTCGTCATCAACGGTGCCGTGCTTTCCAACGGCCCGTCCAAGACCACCCTCAGCATCGAGAATTCCGCGATCATCCTGCGTCAGAAAGACATCATGCAGGAGGAAGAGGCCAACACGCCGGCGCGGCGGATTTATTTTTGTATTCAGATGGCGTATCTAGACCTTGAGAATACCAACCTGTATTTAGAGAAAACAAACCAATTGGTTCGAGACTTCATGGCCGCGATCCCGACCGAGGCGGTCAAGAAGATCATCGAGCCGTTGGGCGCGGAATTGGCCGGCGGACGATACTTCCAGGCCCTGAAGCGGTGCCGGGAACTGATCGCATTCGAGGAACAGAGACTGAATTATGGCTTCGAATCCGTACGCTAGCGCGATCCAAACCACCGAGACCCCGCGCGAGCGCGAGTATCGGCTGCTGGCGCGGGCCAACCGGCTGATGGCCGAGACCAAGGAACAAAGGGACGTCGGCACCCTGTATCGAGCGGTGCTGTTCAACCGACAGGTCTGGAACACCTTTCTGATCGATCTCACCGACGAGCGCAACGCGCTGCCCCAGGAACTCAAGGGCATGCTCATCTCGATCGGCATTTGGGTTGAGAAATTCTCCGACCAGGTGTGCGACGGCGAAGAAAGCGTCGATGATCTGATCGAGGTCAACCGCACGATCATGGACGGCCTGACCTAGGTCCGGGCCCGACCCGCACCGGGTGCGGGCGACTCGTTCCCACCGACAATCGAGATCGATCCCATCGCCGGGCCCGGCTCGGCAAATATTGCCCGCCCGAACCCGGCAGGATTGGGGCAGACGCCAAATTTTCGAAATAAAATCATTCAAAATCAATTAGTTGATATGGAAACCGGGATGGCACGGCACTTGCTCATTGAGTTTACGAACTCGGCCGTGAGCAAGGAGCGTCGTTATGGCCATCCAGAATTCCATCAACACCAACGTCGGCGCCGCGGTCGCGCTTCGCAATCTCAATTCGGTCAACAACGCGCTGAGCCGGACCCAGGATCGGGTTTCCTCCGGCCTCAGGGTGATCGGCGCCAAGGACAACGCCTCGGCGTTCGCGATTTCCCAGGGGATTCGCGCCGAGATCAAGGCGATCAGCGCGGTCCAGCAGGGCATCGCCAACGGCCGTGGCGTCGCCGCGGTGGCGTTGGCCGGTTCCACCGATATCTCGAATCTCCTGAACGACATCAAGGCGAAGGTGATCGAAGGGCTGAACTCCGGCAACACCACTCAACAGCAGGCGATCATCAACGCCGATTACGCGGAACTGGTCGGCCAGGTGCTGAATTTCATTCAGAACTCAACCTTCAACGGGCGCAATATCCTTCAGTCGGGCAGCAGCAACGTCAACGTGATCTCCGATTCGTCCGGCGGCTCGCTGACCTTGCGCGCCCAGGACCTCGAAGGAAACGTGTTCAGCCCGATGAATGCCCAGAACCTCGCCAACGTTTCGGCGGCGTCGGCCGCCCTGACCATGATCAACTCGGCGATCAACACCCTCAACACCACCCTCGGCCAGCTCGGCGCCGACGCCCGCGCGCTCGATTTCCAGGATACCTTCCTGGTCTCGTTGCTCGACGCCACCGAGGAAGGCCTGGGCAGCATCGTGGACGCGGATCTGGCCAAGGAATCGGCCAAGCTGCAGGCCTTGCAGGTCAAGCAGCAACTCTCGATCCAGTCGCTCAGCATTGCCAACGCGGCGCCGCAGAATCTGCTCGCCCTGTTCCAGTAGGATGACCATGACCGAGACCATTCCCGTCTACGTGGGCTGGGATCCGCGTCAAGACATCGCCTATCAGGTTTGCCGCCACTCGTTGCTGGCCCGCGCTTCCTGGCCGGTCACGGTGAGCCCCCTGACCCAGGACCATCTGCGCGCGACCGGATTTTACTGGCGCGACGAGGATCCGCTGGCCTCGACCGCGTTCACCTACACCCGGTTCCTGGTCCCGACCGTGGCCGGTTTCGAGGACTGGGCGCTGTTTTGCGACAGCGACTTTCTGTGGCTGGGCGACGTGGCCGAGCTATGGGCACTGCGCGACCCGCGCTACGCCGTGATGTGTGTCCAACACGATTATCGCCCACCCGAGACTCTCAAGATGGACGGCCGCCTCCAGACCCGTTATCCGCGCAAAAACTGGTCCAGCTTGATGCTCGTCAATTGTGGCCACCCCGCCAACGGACCATTGACGGCGGTGATGGCGAACCGGGAAAGCGGCCGCTTCCTGCACCGTTTCAAATGGTTGGACGACAGCTTGATCGGCGCATTACCGGAGAAGTGGAACTGGCTCGAAGGGTGGTGCGCGAAGCCCCAGGTGGGAACTCCGCGGGCGATCCATTACACCCGCGGCGGCCCCTGGTTCGCGGACTGGCAAGACGTCGATTACGCCGAAGACTGGTTCGACGAAGAGCGCCGGTACCGGGACACTCTGCCCGCCACTCACATCGCCTGAGCGCCCAAACGGCCGGCCTCGATCGCGGGCGCCAAGGCGGCCCCGACCCGCGCCAGGACCCGATCCCAATCGCCGGCCTCGGTCTGGCGAAACAGGCGCATCCGCGGATACCAAAGACTGTCGTCCCGGTCCAATTGCCAGCGCCAATCGGGCACTTTCGGAATCAGGGTCCAGACCTCCTTGCCCAGCGCTCCGGCCAGATGAACCGCGGCGTTCGAGGTCGCGACCACAATATCGAGGGCCGCGATCTGGGCGGCGAAACCGTCAAGATCCGCCATCTGATCGATCGCCGAATCGTGGTGAACACGGACCCCGTAACGGTGTTCCACTGCCTCCAATTCCTCGGCGCAGTCGCCATATTGGAGATTGACGAACACCGCGTCCGCCTGCATCAGCACCGGATACCACTGGTTCAGCGACGATGACTTGGCGATGCTGAAGCGGATGTTGTCGACCGTGGCCACGCCCGATTTGCTGCGCCAAGCCACTCCGATTTTCGGTCCCCGACCAAGGGCATCATAACGGGCGCGAATGCGTGCGGCCTGCTCCGGGTCGGCGGTCAGATAGGCGCGCGGCGCGGCAAAGGATCGGGCCGAGCGGCGCAGCCAGCGGCACAGGCTGCCGGTCGCCGAGTGCCGGTCGATCATGGGCTCGAGCAGCCGCGAATCCGGGACCGCGGCACGGGCGACCACCTCCGCGTCGGGGAACGAGCGCGCGAACAGCGATGCCAGGCGCTCATCGCACTCGATCACGAGGCGCGCACCGGCGGCGATCACGTCGTCCAGAACCGAAGCGTACATCACTTCGTCCCCGATCCCCTGCTCGCCCCAGGCCAACAAAGTCGTTCCGGCCAGCGGCTCGCCCGTCCAGCGGGGATGGGAAAACGGCCTCGGCCAGGCATCCCTGGCCCGCCAGCGCCAGTCGTATTCGGCGAAGCCGTTCTCGAAATCGCCTCCCAGCAGCAGAGCCAGCCCGAGGTTCTTGTGCGCCTCGGCCAAGTCCGGCCGCAGGGCGATCGCCCGGCGGTGGCTTTCGATAGCCTCGTCCAGTTGGCCCAGATCCTTGAGTGCCACGCCCAAATTGTCGAACGCCTGGGCGAAATCCGGCCGGCGGGCGATCGCGCGCCGGTATTCGACCACGGCCTCGTCCAGGCGGCCGACCGTGACCAGAATATTGCCCATATTGTTGCGGGCGTCGGCGTCGTCCGGATCGATGGCCAGGGCGGCGGCGTAGTGGCCGACCGCTTGGTCCAGGCGCCCGGTCGCCTTGAGCAGGACGCCCAGGTTGGAGTGGGCGCGCCCATGTTCGGGCGCGATCTCCAATGCGCGGCGAAACGCCGCCTCGGCTTCGTCCAAAATTCCTTCCGCCTCGAGTGCCAAGCCAAGATTGTTGTGGACGCCGGCCAGGTCCGCGTCCAGGCCCAAGGCGCGCCGGTATTGGCGGATCGCGTCCCCAAATCGGCCGCGTGCCCGGAACGTCTCGCCCATGGCATTGTGGTAGTCGGGCACCTTGGGATCGATGGCGATCGCCTCGCCGATCAGGACCGCGGCGCGGTCGGAGTCGCCCCGCTGTTGGGCGAGGACGCCCCGCAAATGAAGCGCATCGGCATTTTTCGGGTTGTCCTCGAGAATCTCGCGGTACAAGCGCTCGGCCGTGTCGCCGTCGCCGGCACGATGGGCGCGCAAGGCCACGGCGAGGCGCGGGTCGGGTGCCGACACGTCGGGGCCGCTCAACCGGCGCCGACGCGGGCCGCGAGCTGGGTGCCCGCTCGCGCCATGACATCGTCCCAGTCGGCGGCGGTGGTTTGGCGCAGCAGGTCCATGTTCGGATACCACAGGCTGTCGCCGCGGTCGCGCTGCCAGCGCCAATCGGGCACCTTGGCGAGCAGGGTCCAAACCTCCTGGCCAAGCGCGCCGGCCATATGGACTGTGGTGTTGGAGGTCGCGATGACTAGATCCAGGGCGGCGATCTGGGCGGCGAAGTCTTCCAGGCTCGCGATCTGGTCGATGGCGTCGTCATCGATGATGCGGACGCCGAACATTTGCTCGGCCTCGGCCAGATCAGCCGCGCAGTCACCGTACTGCAGATTGACGAACGTGGCGCCCGATTGGGTCAGGACCGGCGCCCACTCGCCCAGGGACGACGACTTGGCGGCCTTGAACAAGACGTTTTCGATATTGGCGCGCCGAGGGGTGCTGCGCCACGCGATCCCGACCTTGACGCCGGGCGCTTGGCCGTCGTAGCGGGCGCGAACCTCCGCCACCCGCGCGGGATCGGCGGTCAGATAGGCTCGCGGCCCGGCGAACTGGGCCGGCTCGCGACGCAGCCAGCGACACAGGCCGCCGGCGGCGCATTGCAAATCGATGGTCGAATCCCGAAGACGCTCATCCGGCGGGTCGTCGCGGGTAATGAAGGTCGCGTTCGGGAACGAGCGGGCGAACAGGGGTACCAGGCGCCCGTCGCATTCGACCACGACCCGACCGGCGGCGTCGATGACCTCGGGCAGGATCGACGCCAGCATGATCTCGTCGCCGACCCCTTGCTCGCCCCAGACCAGCAAGGTCTTGCCGGTGAGCGGCGCGCCGTCCCAGACCGGGATATCGAACGTCCGTTGCCAGGTATCCGGCTCGCGCCAACGCCATTCCCATTCGTCGAATCCGGCCGCGAACTCGCCGATCGAGAGCAAGGATACGCTGAGGTTCTTGTGCGCCTTCACATGGACCGGATCGGCGGCCACCGCGTGGCGATAAGATGCGATGGCCTGCTCGGCATCACCGCCATCGGCCAAATTGACGCCAAGATTGTAATGGGCGTCGGCGCAATTCGGCTGGGCGCGAATCGCCCGGCGATAATAAGCGGTCGACTCGGGCACCCGGCCGGTCTCCTTGAGCGCAGCGCCGACGTTGACCATCGCCTGGGCGTTGCCGGGCTCGATGTCGAGCGCCCGGCGATAATGCCAAAAGGCGTCGTCATGATGACCCTGCATCCACAAGGCGTTGCCCAGATTGCTGTGGGCGTCGGCGTATTTGGGCGCCACCGCCAGGGCCAAGCGGTAATGGGAGACGGCTTCGTCCAGCTTGCCCGCGCCTTTCAGCAGAATTCCCAGATTGTTGTGGCTCTTGGCATGATCGGGCCGGCTGGTCAGCGCCCGGCGATAGTGGGTTTCCGCCTCGGCGATCTCTCCCGTGGCGGCCAAGGCCAGGCCCAGATTGTTGTGAGCGTCGGCGTGATCGGGATCCAGATCGACCGCCCGGCGGCCATGGTTGATGGCATCGCCGAGCCCTCCTTGGGCGCGGTGCGCCTCGGCGATATTGCTGTGAAAATCCGCGATCCGGTCGTTGATCCCGATCGCCCGGCCGATCAGGCGCACGGCCGTCGCGTGATCGCCGCCTTGATGGGCGGCGACTCCGCTCAAGTGCAGGGCGTCCGAATGATTCGGATCGTCGTCGAGAATTTCCCGGTACAGCCGTTCGGCTTCCCGAAGGTCGCCGGCCTGATGGCTGGCCAAGGCGGCCGAGAGCTTGGTTTCGGTGGTGGGCATCATCCAGCCCCGTCTCGAACGGTCGTGGCCATTATGGACCCGGCGGTCAGCACCGCAAAGTCGTCATCCGCGATGGTCGGCCAGGGCCGCCGCGACCCGCGCCAGAAGCCCGGTCCAGTCGCCGGCATCGGCCTGGCGCATCAGGCGCGCGTTGGGATACCACAGGCTGCCCGTGGCCCCGCTCCGCCAACGCCAATCGGCAAGCTGGGGCAGAAGCACCCAGAGCGCGCCGCCCAGCGCGCCAGCCAGATGGGCGGTGGTGTTGGCGGTGGTGATCACCAGATCGAGCGCCGCGATCTGGGCCGCGAAATCATCGAGGCTGGTCATCTGATCGACCGCCGGATCGCGATGCACTCTGACGCCGAGCTGCTCCTCGATCGCGTCCAGATCCGCGTCGCAGTCGCCATATTGGAGATTGACGAAGTGGATGCCGGCCTCGGTCAGGATCGGTGCCCAGGCATCGAGGCTGGAGGATTTGGCGGCACCAAAACGGCTGTCGCCGGCGGTGCTCCGCCATGAAATTCCGACCTTGAGGCCGCCGCCGAGACCGTCCAGAAAGCCACGGCACTCCTCGATTCGTGCCTCGTCGGCGCGGAGATAGCCGGGAATCGACGCAAAAGAATCGGAGTCCGGCCGCAGCCAACGGCCCAGGCCGCCGATCGGGCATTGAAAATCGATATCGGGTGCCATCGTCAGGGGGGCCGGCGGGTCCTGCCTGGCGACGACCCGCACCCCCGGGAAGGACCGTTCAAACAGTGGCACCAGGCGCGGCGCGCATTCGATGATGCAGTGCTCCGCCGCCGCGGCGACTTCCCCAATCAGGGCGGCGAACATGATTTCCTCGCCGACCGCCTGCTCGCCCCAGACCAGAACCCGCCGCCCGGCCAGCGGCTCGCCCCGCCATTCGGGTTGGGGAAAGCCGCGCGCCGCGGTGGCCAATCCGGGTCTGCGGAATCGCCATTCGTATTCCGCCCAGCCGTCGGCGAATTCACCGAGTCGGAGCAGCGTGATCGCCATATGGAAATGGGCCTCGGCATGGTCGGGACTGGCGTCCATGCAGCGCCGGTAGGCCGCGATCGCCGACACCGGATCGCCCCCGGCGTTCAACGCCCGGGCGAGGCGATAGAGGGTTTCGCCGTCGCCGGGGCGAAGCGCCAGGGCGTCCTGAAAGCACGCGACGGCATCCTCCGGGCGGCCCGATTCGGTCAAGGCCACGCCCAGATTGACATGGGCGTTGGCAAAGTCCCGGTTCAACGCCAGCGCGCGCCGGTAATGGTCGATCGCCTGCTCGGCGGCCCCCGTTTGCCAGAACAGGACGCCGAGATCGTGATGGACGGCGGCATTGTCGGCATCCAGGGCCAGTGACCGCTGGTAGCAGTCCATGGCGGCGGTGACCTCCCCTTGGCCTGCCAAGGCGATGCCCAGCAAATGATGCACATCGGCCCGATCGGGCGCCTTCGCCAACACCTCGCAATACGCCGCCACCGCCCGATCCAATTGGCCGCGCTTGTGATGGCGCAAGCCCAGCGCCAAGAGTCGGTCCCCGTCAGGCGTCGGCGCGGCACCCATCACTCAGCTCCGCGACGGGGCCACGAACCGGCCCAAGTCCTCGGCAACCCGCTTGAGCAGCCCGGCCCAGTCGCCCGGCCGGGACTGGCGCATCAGCCGCGCGTTCGGATACCACAGACTGTCGGCGCGGCCCATCTGCCAACGCCAGTCCGGGACATAAGGCAGAAGGACCCAGACCGGGCGCCCGAGCGCGCCGGCGAGATGCGCGGTGGTGTTCGAGGTCGTGATGACCAGGTCCAGCCCCGCCAGTTGGGCGGCGAAATCGTCCAAGTTCAGGGCTTGATCGACCTTCGGGTCGCGATAGAGCGCAAACCCCAGAGCCTGCTCGGCCGCCGCGATTTCATCGGCGCAATCGCCGTGCTGCAGATTGGCGAAGGCGACCCCGGGCTGGCGCAGTACCTCGGCCCACGTCTCGAGGCTCGAGGTCTTGGACGCGCTGAACGGAGCGTTGGCACCGATGCTGCGCCAGGCGATGCCGACCTTGACCCCGTCCCGCCACCGATCCATCCGCTCTCGGCAGGCGGCGGCCCGTTCCGGATCGGCGGCCAAATAAGGCCGGGGGGGCGCGAAGGATTCCGAATCGCGCCGAAGCCAGCGGCACAAATCGCCGACGGCGCAGTGGAAGTCGATTTCGGGCGCGGCGGTTCGGGCGAGGGCCTCGATTCCGGGATGGGCGCGTTCTAGCAACGGCACCAGGCGCGGGTCGCATTGCACGAGGCAGCGCTCCGCCGCGCCGGCGACCTCCGGGATCAGGGACGCGAACATCACCTCTTCGCCAACGCCCTGCTCGCCCCAGATCAGGATCGTCCGGCCGGCCAACGGCTCACCGCTCCAGGCCGGCGCCGGGAAATCTCGGGCCTGGTAGCGACCCTCTCCGGTGCGCCAACGCCAGGCGTAGCGGTCGAAGCCGTCGCCGAAGCGGCCGGCGAGGAGCATGAGCATGGCCAGGTTGAGCTGCAGGTCGGGCGAATCGGGTGCCAGGTCCGCCGCCACCTGGCCGCGCGTCAGGGCCTCGTCCAGGCGCCCCTGCTCGGCCAGGGCGATGGCCAGATTGCCGTGGGCGCGGGCGAGATCGGGCTTTAGCGTGATCGCCGATTTGAGGTGAGAGACGGCATCGTCGACGCGACCCAAATGGCGGGCCGCGGCACCGTAAGCATTGTGAGCCGGCGCCGATTTCGGGGCGAGTGTCATGGCCTGAACGGCATGTGCGGCGGCCTTTCGAAAACTCGCCACACGCACCAGCGCTTCCGACAAGTTCACATGGGCATCGACAAGATCCGGGTTGATGGCCAGGGCACGGCGGAACGCCGGGACCGCGTTACCGAGTTCGCCTTTCATGACCAGCGCCGCGCCCAGATTGTTGTGGGCTTCGGCATAGTCCTCGACCGCCGCCAGCGCCTGGCGGTAGTGATCGATCGCGGCATCGACGTCGCCCCGGGCGGCGAGCACGGCGCCCAGATTGTTGTGAGCCTCGGCGAAATCTGGCCGTGCCGCGACCGCGCGCCGGTAATGGTCGATCGCCGCATCCGCACGGTTCTGTCCGGCCAACAGAACGCCGTAATTGTTGTGGCTTTCGCCATGATCGGGCGCCAATTCGAGCGCCCGAAGGTAATGGGTTTCCGCCGCATCGGCGCGCCCGATCGCGGCCAGGGCGACCGCCAGGCGATTGTGGTAATCGGGTACCGCGTCGTCGGCGTCCAGCGCCCGCGACAGATAGGCGACCGCCTCCCCCGGTCGGCCCCGCTGAAGCAGAACCACGCCCTGGAGATGGGCGGCCTGGGCATTGTTCGGCTCTTGAGCCAGTACCTCGCCGTAGAAACGCTCGGCCTCGTCCAGTTCGCCGCGCTGGTGGCAGCGCAGGCCCAATTCGATCTTGAGTTGCGCCGCTCTCAAGGTCTCCGATTCTCCGCGGCCAGGGTGGCGCCGACCTCGGCCAGCACCGAGGTCCAATCGCCCGGGGTGGGCTGGCGAAACAGGCGCGCGTCACGATACCACAGGCTCGCCGCGCCGGTTGCTTGCCAGCGCCAATCCGGAATCTTGGGCACCATCACCCAGATCGGCTTGCCGAGCGCGCCGGCGATATGGACCGCCGTGTTCGAGGTTGCGATCACCCGGTCGAGGGCCGCGATCTGGGCGGTGAGATCGTCGAGGCTGGCCAATTGATCGATTTCCGGATCGTGATGGACACGAACCCCGAGGCGGGCCTCGACCGCGGCCAGATCGGCGGTGCAGTCGCCGTATTGGAGGTTCACGAAGCGCATGCCGGGGACACCGAAAATCGGCTCCCATTGATCGAGGCTGGTCGATTTGCCATCCGCGAACCGCTGCATCTGGGGGCTCCGGTCGTGAAGGCGGCTGCGCCAGGCGATGCCGACGAGGGGTCCCGGTCCCAGGGCGTCATAGCGACCGCGAATCGCCGCCGCGTGGTCGGCGTCGGCGGCCAGATAAGCCCGGCGGGGCTCGAACGAGTCCCGATCGCGCCGAAGCCACCGGCACAAGGCCCCGATCGCGCATTGGCAATCGATATCCGGCGTCAGGGTCGCCTCATCCGGCGGGTCGGATCGGGCGACCACTTGGGCGCTGGGAAACGATCGCGCCAGCACCGGCACCAGCCGGGGATCGCATTCGACCACGCAGGCCGCCGCCGCCGCCACCACCGCATCAAGCACGGACGCAAACATGACCTGATCGCCGGTGCCCTGCTCGCCCCAGACCAGAATTTTGGTCCCCGCAAGCGATGTGCCGTCCCACACCGGCTGCGGGAACTGCCGGGTCCATGCGCCCGGCTCGCGGAAACGCCAATCGAAAGCCGCGAATCCGGCCTCGAATCGGCCTTGGAGAAGCAAGGCCATGCCAAGGTTCTTTTGCGCCTCCGCGTAGTCAGGTCGAACCGCGACCGCGCGGCCATGGGCTTCGATCGCGCCGTCGATGTCGCCCATCTCCTTCAGGGAGACGCCCAGATTGTTGTGGGCTTCGGCGAAGTCGGGGTCGGCGTCGAGTGCCCGCCGGTAGCCGGCCACCGCGTCGTCGAGTTGCCCCCGGTTGGCCGCCACGATGGCAAGATTGTTGTGAGCCTCGGCGTATCGCGGGTTCAGTTCCAGGGCGTGGCGATAATGGCCGATCGCGCGGTCGTCCTGTCCCGCCGCCACCAGTGCGATTCCCATCCGGCAATGATAGACCGGATTGTCGGCATCCTTCTCCAGCGCTCCGCTCAGGCAGGCGAGCGCCTCCTGATTGCGCCCGGTCTGGTAGGCGACCACGCCGAGCAGATGCAGGGCTTCGCCGTGGCCCGAATCCTCGGCCAGGATTTCGCGGTACAGGCGCTCGGCCTCGTCCAGCGCGCCGGACTGGTGGTGGCGGAGCGCGATCCCCAACTTGAGCGCGGCGGTCATGATCGGCCCGCCCGCCAGACCGCCAGATCCGCGGCAACCTGCGTGAACACCGACTCCCAATCGCCGAACCGGGGTTGGCGGATCAGGCGCATGTTCGGGTACCACAGCGTATCGGAGCGGCCGAGCTGCCAGCGCCAATCCGGCGCAAAGGGCAGCATGGTCCAGACCGGTTTGCCGAGCGCGCCGGCGACGTGGACGGTCGAATTCGATATCGAGACAACCAAATCCAAGGCATCGATCTGGGCGGCGAAATCGTCGAGATTCGCCATTTGGTCGATCGTGGTATCGTCGATCACGGTGACGCCCAGCCGGCGCTCGATCTGGGCCAGATCCGCCGCGCAATCGCCGTATTGCAGGTTGACGAATTCCACGCCGTCCTGGCTAAGAACAGGGTCCCAATGGACCAGCGGCGAGGTCTTGATGGTACCCCAGCGGGGAGTCTTGCTGCGCCACGCGATGCCGATCTTGAGCCCCGGACCATAGCGGGCGCGGACCGCCGCCGATTTGGCGGGATCGGCGGCCAGATAGGGTTCGGGCGCGGCGAAACTGTCACCGGTGCGACGCAGCCAGCGCGGCAGGCTCCCGAGCGCGCATTGAAAATCGATGTCGGCGGCGGCGGTCGCCGGGTCCGGGGGCGTGGCCGCCTTGACCACATGGGCGCCGGGAAAAGAGCGCTCGAACAGCGGCACCAGCCGGTGTTCGCACTCGATCGTGCAATGGCCGGCGGCCTCGACGACTTCGGGCAGGACCGATGCCAGCATGATCTGGTCGCCGACCCCCTGTTCGCCCCAGATCAGGATCGACCGGCCGGCCAAGTCCTCTCCCTGCCAGCGCGGCTGGGTGAATGGCCGCGGCCGGGCCGCCGGATCCCGCCAGCGCCACTCATACTCGTTATGGCCGGCGGCGAAATCGCCGTGGAGGAGCAACGCCATGCCCAGGTTCTGATGGGCGCCCGCCGAAGTCGGGTCAAGGCGGACGGCCTCGCGATAGTGGGCGATGGAGTCGCTGAACGCGCCGGTCCCGCCCAGGGTATTGCCCAGATTGTTGTGGGCTTCGGCGTAGCCCGGTTTGATGGCGATCGCCCGCTCCAACGCCGCGATCGAATCCTGATAGCGGCCCGTTTGCCGGAGCGCCGTGCCCAGATTGTTGAGAACCTCGGCCCGGTCCGGATCGATCGCGAGGGCTTGGCGGAGAATGACCTCCGCCTGCTCGAACGCGTCCTGCTCCATGCGCACGTTGGCGATGTTGACCAAGGTCTCGATGCTGTCCGGTTTCAAGGTCTGGGCGCGCTCGAACCGTTCAAGGGCCTCCGCCTGTTTTCCCTGGCGACGCAAAACCAGCCCGGCGCCGTTGAGAGCCGGAACGAAATCGGGATCGATCTCGAGCGCCCGGACGAATCGCGCCATCGCCGCTTCGAGGGTACCTTGGCCCAGCAACGCCCGGCCCAGCTGGGTGATGGCTTCGAGATTGTCCGGATCGGCGGCGTTGGCGCGCCGTGCATGATCGAGGCCCGCCTCGATGTCGCCGCGCTCGATCAGCAGGCCCGACAAATTGCCGTGCGCGGCAGCGAAATCGGCCTCCAGCGCGATCGCCTGTTCGAAATGGTCGATGGCCGTTTCCCTCTCGCCCAGTCCGGCCAAGCAGATGCCCAGGTTGTTGTGGGCCTCGGCCATTCCGGGATCGAGCTCGAGGGCCGTCCGGTAGTGCTCCGCCGCCGCCGCGGTCTCGCCGTTTTGGCGCAGGGCGTCGGCCAGGTTGGAATGGGCCTCGGCATAATCGGGTTTGATCCGGACGGCTTCGCGCAATGATGCTATCGCTCGGGAGAAATCGCCGCGCCGGCATGCGGCGGCGCCCAAATTGTTGTGGGCCTCGGCGTAGTTGGGGTCGCGGGCCAGTGCCTGCCGGTAATGGGACTCCGCCTCGTCGGCCCGGCCGATAGCGGCCAGAGCCACCCCCAGATTGTTGTGCGCCTGAGCGAAATCGGCGCGGGCGCGGAGGGCCGAGCGGTAATGGACGACCGCTTCGTCGAGATTGCCGCCACCGGCCAGCAGGACGCCGAGATTATTGTGGGCCTCGCCATGGCCGGGATCGAGGTCGATCGCCCTGCGGTACTGCGCCGCCGCCCGTTTCGTCTGCCCGCTCGCCGCCCAGGCCAGGCCGAGCCGATTGAAATAGTCGGGTTTGGTCCCGTCCGCTTCGACCGCCCGGCCCAGAAGGGCGACCGCTTCCTGATTGCGGCCGGTTTGAAGCGCGACCACGCCAAGCAGGTGCAAGGCGTCCGCGTGCCCCGGCGCCACCGCCAACGCTTCGCGGTAAAGCCGCTCGGCCTCGCTCAGACGCCCGGTCTGATGAAAACGCAGGGCGAGGCCCAGCTTGAGATCGACGGGATCGGTGGATGGGGCGGCGGACATCGCGGTCGCTCGTGGCCTAGGGGGCCGTGGCGGCTAGCCCGCGATCACCTCCGTGTTCGCCTGAGCGGTGCCGTCGGTGCCGATGACGTTGGACTCCACCATGAAGATATACCGGATCGAGGCATGGTCGCGGGCGATGTCCTGGATCAACGTGCTCCACCATGGTTTCGGTTGGATCGTGCAATGGGCGTTCTCGCCATTGGGCAGATGCTTGCGCGCCGGATAGCTGGCGATGTTGCCGAACACGAAAATTCGAGCATAGCCGAAAATTTCGTCCAGGATCCACGGCAGGTCCTCCTCCGGGCAATGTTCCAGCACATCGATGCTGATCACCGCGTCGTAGCGGTCTTCGGGCAAGGTGCTGAACGGCTCGTAGCCGGGATCGTAACAGGTGATCGAGTCGACCCCCCAATAGGCGGCCAAATCCGCGAATTGAGTCCCATCGGGGTCGGTGATCGGGAATGTGTATTGGAGTCCCTTGCCGGCGCCGTAGTCGAGCACCGTCAGGGGGTGAAAATTATCCATAACCTTTTTGATCAGGACCGCCTGCCGGGTCAGGCTCTGACCGGGAAAGGTCTGATCGGGCGCCAGCCCCAGGGCGCGTTCGCCGTTGACATGCATGTCCTTGTAAAGGGCCAGCAGCTCGACATAGCGCGGGCTGGGTTCGGTGCGGCTATACTGCTTGTCCATCGCTTGTGAACCCTCGTTTCGATCGCGGCGCCGAAGTGCGATATCACACTAGTCCCACGACCCTTAAGATAGTCTTTACCAGCGCCGGCGCAAAACGGTGGCTGATTCTCGGGTCGCGGTGAATGACGGATCACACCAAAAGGCTCCAGGCCGGTCTCGCCCTTCAACAGGCTGCGCGCTTCACCGCGGCCGAGCAGATCTATCGGAGCGTGCTCGACGTCGATTCCGGCAATCCGGACGCGCTCCATCTGCTGGGCCTGATCCTGCTCCAACGCGGCGAATTGGCGGCGGCGACCGATCTGGTCGCCCGGGCGGCGGACGCGGCGCCCGCGACCGCGATCTATCACAACAGCCTGGGCGAATGTTATCGGATGGGAGGCGAGGCCGAGGCGGCGATCACGGCCTATCGCCGGGCCATCGCGGCCGATCCGGGCTACGCCGAGCCGCTCAGCAACCTGTCGCTCCTGTTGCGCGATCAGGGCCTCATCGACGAGGCGGTGGCGGCGCTCCGCCAAGCGATCGCGATCAAGCCCGATTACGCCGAAGCCCACAACAATCTGGGCGTCAATCTCTACGACATCGAGGCCTTCGAAGAGGCGGTAGCGGCCTATCGGCTCGCGCTCCGCCTCAACCCGGCATTGATCAGCGCCTACTCCAACATGGGCAATGCGCTCCGAAAGCTGGGCCGACTCGACGAGGAGATCGCCGCCTACCGCGAGGCGATCGCGCGCGACCCGGACCATGCCGATGCCCACAGCAATCTGGGCACCGTGCTCCAGCAGCAGCGCCGGCTCGACGAGGCGATTGCCAGCTATCGTCGGGCCCTGGCCATCGATCCGGACCTGGCCGATGCCCATAACAATCTGGGCGCGGCGCTGTTTGAGGCCGGGGCGCCGGGCGAGGCCAGGGAGGCCATCCGCCGGGCCATCGCGCACAAGCCCGATTATGCCGAGGCCCACAACAATCTCGGCAACGTGCTCTTTCAGTTCGGCCGGGCCGGCGAGGCCCTGGACCATATCGAGCGCAGTCTGGACATCGACCCCGATTACGATACGGCCTATTTCAATCTGGTTTCGCATCTGCCGGTGATCGGCGATTGGGAACGCCAGGCGCGCTATCTGAAGGAATTGCGCCCACGCCTGGACGCCGCCCTCGCGCGCGGCAACGAAACCGCTTTGGCGAGCTTGGTGCCGCTCTCGTTCACCTTGCCCTATTTCTCCTCCGACACCGCCATGCATCTGGACGCGGTCCGGGCGGTGGCCGAATACACCTCGATCTTGAGCGAGCGGCTGGCACCGGGGATGCGCTTCGCGGCCCCCGACCACACCTCACGGCTCAAGATCGGCTATGTCTCGCCGGACTTCGGCGACCACCCGATCAGCCATGTGACGCTGCCGGTCTACGGACTTCACGATCGCGCCCGGTTCGAGGTCACTTGCTATTCCCTGCTCGACCGCGCCGGCGAGACCAGTGGCTATCTGAACGAAATTCAACATGCCGCCGACCATTTCGTTGATCTCGCCGCGACCTCGTTCGTCGATACCGCCCGGCGGATCGCGGACGACGGCATCCATATCCTGGTCGATCTCACCGGCTACATGCGCCACTCCCGCCCGCAGACGTTCGCCATGCGCCCGGCGCCCGTCCAGGTCTACTGGCTGGGCCACGGCGGCAGCCTGGGCGCGCCCTATATGGATTACGTGATCGGCGATCCCTGGGTCACGCCGCTAGCCGAGGACGGGACCTATACCGAAAAGATCGCGCGCCTGCCCGATACCTTCTCCAGCGCCGATCGGGCGCCGATCTCGGACGCCCCCCAACGGCGCGCTGAATACGGACTGCCCGAGCACGCCGTGGTGTTCGTGGCGTTCAACAACGCCCTCAAGATCGAACGCTCATGCTTTGCCGTCTGGATGAAGATTCTGGCCGCGGTGCCGGACAGCGTGCTGTGGCTGAGCGGCGGCGGCAATGCTGATTTGCGGGCCAATCTCAGCCGTGTCGCCGCCGCGGGCGGGATCGATCCAGCGCGGTTGGTGTTCGCCGGGCGGGTTGCCGACAAGGCGACCCATCTCGCCCGCCACCGCCTGGCCGATCTGTTTCTGGATACGTTCAAATTCAACGCCTCGACCACCGCGCTCGATGCGCTCTGGGCCGGGTTGCCGATCGTGACCCTGGCCGGCGACAACTTCACTTCGCGAATCGGCGCCAGCTATCTGAACGCGCTTGGCCTCCCCCAACTGGTCGCGGCCGACGCCGCCGCCTATCGGGATATGGCCGTTGCCCTGGCTCTGGATGGGTCGCGCCGCCAGGACCTCAAGCACCGTCTCGATGGCCTGCGCCTGACCAGCCCGCTGTTCGATCCAGCCCGGTTTACCCGCCACCTCGAATCGGCCTACGAGCGGATGTGGCATCGTTTCGAAACCGGCGCCGGGCCCGAGAGTTTCGACGTCCCCGCGATTTAAGGAATCATTTAGGGTTTCGATGGCAATCTTGCGGGCATGCGGATGACCGAACCGGAGCGCGCCCAGCGGATGGTGGCGCTGACGCAAGCGCTGAACGCGGACGCGCCGGCGCCCCGGCGCTTGCATCTGGGCTGCGGCACGCGCCATATTCCCGGATTCTTTCACATCGATCTGGTCCCTCATTCCCATGTCGACTGGCTGGGCTCGGTCGAGCGTCTTGACCCGATTGCCGACGACAGCGTCGATCTCATCTACGCCAGCCACGTGCTCGAGCATTTCGGCCGCTACCAGGTGTTCGACGTGGTCAGCGAATGGTACCGTGTTCTCAGGCCCGGCGGCGTGCTCCGGGTCGCGGTGCCCGATTTCGAGGCGGCCGCGGGTTTTTATCTGGCCGACGGCGATATTCGTCATGTCCTGGGGCTGATCATGGGTGGCCAAACAGCCCCTCACGACTATCACTACGCGATTTTCGACGAGACCAATTTGGGTGAGCTGCTGGCCGATGTCGGCTTCGAGAGGATTCGGCGTTACGATTGGCGCCAAACCGAACATGCCTGGCTCGACGATTTCAGCCAGGCCTATCTGCCCCATATGGACAAGGACAACGGCACCCTGGTCAGCCTCAACGTCGAAGCGGTGAAATGACCGGCGGGCGGCAAGGAGCCTGAGAGTGGTCGGAGCCGCGCCGCGGCTGGCCGAGGCCATCGCCCATCACCGGGCCGGTCGCGCGGCCGAGGCCGATCGATTGTATCGGGACGTGCTCGCCGCCGAGCCCGAGCAGGTCGATGCCCTCAACCTGCTCGGCGTGCTCGCCCATCAGCGTGGCGATCACGCCGGCGCGGCGGCGTTGATCGAGCGGGCGATCGAGCTCCGCCCCGGGGTCGCCGATTTTCACAACAATCTGGGCGAAGCGCTGCGCGGCCTGGGCCGGATCGACGATGCCGCTCGCCAGTACCGCCGGGCGCTGGACTGTGATCCCGACCATGCCCACGCCCATGGCAATTTGGGCCTGATCGCGCTCGAGCAGAATCGTCACGAGGAGGCTACGGCCGCCCTCGCGCGGGCGGTGGCGCTCAAGCCGGACTCGGCGCCGTTTCAAATCAATCTGGGCCGGGCGCTGGCCAAGACCGGGCGCATCGATGACGCACTGGCCAGCTTTTCGAAGGCCGATGCCCCCTATTGGACCGCCCTGACCCTGCATCGCCAGGGCATGCTCGACGGCGCGATCGATCATTACCGCATCGCGCTCGACCGCGATCCGGACCGCGCCGAGGCACGGTCCAATCTGGCGGCGGCCCTGGTCGAGAGGGGCGAGCCCGAGGCGGCGCTGCCCCTGTATCAGGCGGCGTTGGCCCAAGGTGAGGGCACGGCGGCGATTTACAACAATCTCGCCTTGGCCCTTCACAGACTCGGCCGTCTCGGCGATGCCGACGATCATTACCAGGCCGCCCTGGCGCGCGCGCCCTCACATCCGGACACCCTCAACAATCTGGGTGATCTTCGGGTCGAACAGGGCCGCGTGACCGAGGCCTTGGCGCTTTACGAGCGCGCGCTCGCGATCGACCCCGATCACGACCACGCTTATGTCAATCTGGTCGCGCGCGCCAACTTGATTTGCGATTGGACGCGGCTGGCGAAGTACTTGCCCGGACTGGCCGCCCGACTGGAACGAATCGCCGCCACCGGCGCCAATGCCGACAGCCTGATCCCGCTCACCTTCACCTTGCCGTACGTCTCCAGCGAGAACACGCACATCCGCGCGGTCGCGACCTTGGTCGGCGAGAGCTTGGCGCGAAGCGTGCCGCGACTGGCGGCGCGGGGCGCCATCGGCCGGACCCGCCGGCTCAAGATCGGCTACCTGTCGCCTGATTTCGGCGACCATCCGATCAGCCATGTCACCCGACCAATTTACGGGCTCCACGATCGGGACCGGTTCGAGGTGCTGTGTTATTCGCTGCTCGATCGGGCCGGCGCGGGCGGGCCGCATCTCGACTCCATTCGCTCCGATTGCGACCGGTTCGTCGACCTCGCCAAGTTGTCCGACCGTGACGCGGCCGAGCGCATAGCCGCCGACCGGATCGATATCCTGATCGACCTGTCCGGATACATGCGCCACAACCGGGCCCGCATCCTGGCCATGAAGCCGGCGCCGCTCCAGGCCTATTGGCAGGGCCACACCGGCACTCTGGGCGCCCCCTACATCGACTATGTGATCGGCGACGAGATCATGATGCCGCCCGAGGACGCTGAGTTCTTTACCGAAAAAGTGGTTCGCCTGCCGGATACCTTCTCCAGCGCCGACCGGCCGCCGATCGCGGAGGTCACGCAACGACGCTTGGATTTCGGCCTGCCCGAAACCGGCATCGTCCTCTGCGCGTTCAACAATCCGCTCAAGATCGAGCCCGAAACCTTCGACGCCTGGATGCGGATTCTCGCCGCCGCTCCGCAAGCGGTCTTGTGGCTCAGCGAATCCAAGGATCCGGCGGTCCGGGACAATCTGGGCGCGGCGGCACGGGCCCGCGGCATCGACCCGGCGCGATTGGTGTTCGCATCGCGGATCCCAGACAAGGCGGAGCACCTTGCCCGCCATCGCCTCGCCGACCTGTTTCTGGATACATTCAAGTTCAACGCCTCGACCACGGCGCTGGATGCGTTATGGACCGGGCTGCCGATCGTCGCCCGGCGTGGCAACAACGCCTATTCCCGGATCACCGCCTCCTATCTGAGCGCCGTTGGCATGGCCGAACTGGTGTGCCCGACCACCGACGCCTATGAGCGACTGGCTCTGGATTTGATTGCCGACTCGGGTGCGCGCGCCGCGGTCAAGGCCAAGCTACAGGCAAATCTGCCGACCAAGCCGTTGTTCGATTCAGAACGATTCGTTCGACATCTGGAAGCGGCCTATCAGATGATGTGGGACCGTCATGCAACCGGCGCGCGACCCGGCGCGATCGACGTCACCCCTTTGGATGCCGGGTGAGGAGCCGGCGCCATGTCCTCCGATCCACGACTCGCCGCCGGACTGAAGGCCCACAAGGCCGGCCGTTTCGGAGAAGCCCAAGGTCACTATCAGGCGCTGCTCGATGAACGCCCCGACCATGCCGATGCCCTGCACCTGCTCGGGCTGACCTGCCACCAGAGCGGCGATCGGGCTCGGGCCGTCGAGCTGATTTCACGCGCCATCGTGATCAACGACGGGGCGGCCGATTACCACAACAGCCTCGGCGCGGTGCATGAGGCCCTGGGCTCGCTGGCGGACGCGGCCGAATGCTATCGGCGGGCGATCGTCCGCGATGCCGGATTCGCCAAGGCCCATCACAACCTGGGGGCCGTGTTGCAGAAGTCCGGCGATGCCGAGGCCGCCATGTCCTGTTTTCAAACCGCCCTCTCGCTGCGGCCCGATATGGCCGGATCGATGGATGCCCTGGGCACCACACTTCTGGTGCTCGGCCGGCTCGAGGAAGCGGTGGCTTGTTTCCGTTCGGCGCTGGACATGCAGCCCGACTGTCACCGGGCCTATTTCAACCTTCTGGCACGGGCAAGCCAGCTTTGCGATTGGTCGACCCAGGCCGCGCTGTTGCCGGAGTTCGAACGCCGTCTGAGCAGCTATTTGCGGGCCGGCGACGACCCCCGGCAATTGATGCCGCTGGCCTTCGCGCTGCCCTATTTCCGCGACGACGCGGTGCTGCACAAGACCTTGCTGGCCGGTCTCGGCAGCCATTTCGAGGCCGAGGCGGCGGGCCGGGCCCATGGTCATCCGCCCGCGCCGCATTCGGGGCGGATTCGCCTGGGCTATGTCTCGGCCAATTTCGGCGATCACCCGATTGCCCAGGTCACCCGGCCGGTGCTGGCGCTTCACGACCGCTCGGAATTCGAGGTCGCCGCCTACGCTCTGGCCGCCACCGATGCCCGGTCACCGATCCGCCGGGCCGTCGATCGCTTCGTCGATCTGTCGGCGGCTTCGACCGAGGACGCGGCCCGCCAAATCCGCGCCGATGGCATCGAGATTCTGGTCGATCTCGGCGGTTACATGCGCCATGCCCGTCCGGCGCTGTTCGCCTTGCGCCCGGCCCCGGTGCAGGTCTACTGGCTCGGCCACGGCGGCGGGCTCGGCGCGCCCTATATCGACTACGTGATCGGCGATCCGATCCTGACCCCGCCCTCGGAGGATGATCGTTTCGTCGAATGCATCGCCCGTCTCCCCGACAGCTTCTCGACCGCCGAACGCGCCCTGATCGCCGAGGAGTCGCCGAGCCGGGCCGATCAGGCCCTGCCCGAGGCCGCGATCGTGTTCGCGGCGTTCAACAATCCGCTCAAGATCGAGCCAGCGGTCTTCGACGCCTGGATGCGCATCCTGGATTCGGTGCCCGACAGCGTGCTGTGGCTGAGCGAACCCAAATTCCCCCCGGTCTGGACAAAACTTCGGGCCGCCGCCGCCGCCCGGGGCATCGATCCCGACCGCCTGATCGGCGCCAAACGAGTCCCCGACAAAGCCGTCCATCTGGCGCGCCATCGCCTGGCCGACCTGTTTCTGGATACGTTCAAGTTCAACGCCTCGACCACCGCGCTCGATTCGCTGTGGGCGGGGCTGCCGGTGGTGACCTGCCGGGGCCGGGGATTCACCGGGCGGATCGGTGCCAGCTATCTGCGCGCATTGGGCATGGCAGATCTGATCGCCGAGAGCGAGGACGCCTATGTGCGGCTGGCGATCGACCTCGCCGGCCGGCCCGCCGCCCGGGCGGCGCTCCGCGCCCGCCTTGCCGTCGCCCGCGACACCGCGCCGTTGTTCGATACCACGCGATTCACCCGGCATCTGGAATGGGCCTATCGGCACATGGTGGAATGTTGGGGGGCGGGGGCGCGGCATGCCTCGTTCGACGTTCCCGCGGCCTTCGAGGAGGAATCCCATGCTATTGTCGGCTCATGATACCCACTGGATGGGAAAGGCCTTGCACGTGGCGACCGCGGCGCCGGTGAAACTCTATCTCGGTTGTGGCCGGCGCCGGATTCCCGGATTCATCCATGTCGATCCGGACCCGCTGTCTCATGTCGAACATATCCAGCCGATCGATCGGCTGGATATGTTCGACGACGACAGCGTCGATCTGATCTATGCCAGCCATGTGCTCGAACAGTTCGGCCGCTACCGAATCTTCGACGTGGTCAGCGAGTGGTTCCGAGTGCTGCGCCCGGGTGGCGTGCTGCGCCTGGCCGGGCCGGACTTTTCCAAGGCAGCGCGCTACTACCTCGACCACGGCGACATTCGCGACGTGATGGGCCTGGTGGTCGGCGGCCAGAAATATCCGGGCGATCTGCACCTGGCCTTGTTCGACGAGACCAATCTCGGCGAGCTGCTGCTCGATGTCGGTTTCTGTTCGGTCGATCGCTATGACTGGCGACGGACCGAGCATGCCGAGATCGACGATCTGAGCCAGGCTTATTTGCCGCACATGGATAAGAAGCACGGCACGCTGGTCAGCCTCAACGTCGAGGCGATCAAGTGACCGAGGGCGCGCCCGATCCGCCCCCCGACCTCGAGCAGGCGCTCGAACATCACCGCGCCGGCCGCCTCGATGAGGCCGATGCGCTTTACCGCGCGTTCCGCGACATTCATCCCGATCATGCCGATGCGCTGCACCTTCATGGCCTGCTCGCTCACCAGCGCGGCGCGCATGATGAGGCGGCGGCCCGGATACGGCGCGCCATCGCCGGATGCCCGAACATCCCAATCTACCATGTCAGCCTCGGTGATGCCTGTCGCGCCGCGGGCGAAGTGGCGGCGGCGACCGACGCCTACGAGCGTGCGCTGGAATTGGCACCCGGCCTGGTCGAGGCGGTCAATGGCCTCGGTCTCATCGCGGTCGCCACCGGCGCGCTCGAGTCCGCCGCCGATCGGTTTCGCGAGGCCGCCAGGCTCGCGCCGGAGCGTGGCAAGCTTCATTTCAATCTCGCCAACGCCCTGCTTCATATCGGTGCCTATGAAGGCGCCGACGACGCTTTCGTCGCCGCTCTCGATCGGCAACCGGATGACGCCGACGCGCTGGCCGGGCGGGGCACGATCCGCCGTGATCTCGGCGACACGCCGGGCGCCATCTCTTTCTATCGACGCGCGCTCGACGCCCGGCCGGGAGATGGCCGTCTGCACAGCAATCTCGCGGTGGCGATTCAGCAGACCGGCGACCTCGACGGCGCGCTCGAACATTTCGATACCGCCATCGCCTTGGCCCCCGATCTTGCCGAGGCGTACAAGAATCGGGCCATGCTGCTGTTGTTGCGGGGCGATTTCGAAGCCGGGTTCGATGGCTATGAGTGGCGCTGGCGCCACACCGACCCGATCAACACCAAGCGGCCGTTCCCGCAACCGGCCTGGGACGGCGGCCCGCTCGACGGCAAGACCCTGTTGGCCTGGGGCGAGCAGGGAATTGGCGACGAAATCATGTTTTCCTCCCTGGTGCCTGAGCTGGAGGCCGCCGCGGCAGGCTGCGTTCTGGAATGCGATCGGCGGCTCGAGCCCCTGTTCCGCCGCTCCTTTCCGCGCGTGACAGTGGTGGCGCGGTACGATCCCCCGAGCGCGGCAGCTCTGGCGTCCGACATCGACCTCCAATGCGCGACCGGCGACCTCTGCCGCTGGCGGCGCCGGCATCGCCGCGATTTCGCCTCCCCCGCCGCCTATCTGGTCGCCGACACCGAACGCGTCGCAGCCTTGCGCGCCCGTTACGATCGGCTCGGCGCCGGCCTCAAGGTGGGTATCGCGTGGCGCAGCAAGACCCCGGTCTGGGGCGCCATCAAGACCGCGAAGCTGGATCAGTGGGAGACGGTCCTGTCGCAGCCGGGGGCCGTGTTCGTCAATCTCCAGTACGGCGACTGCGCGGCCGAACTGGCGCGCGCCGAGGCGTGCCATGGGGTCGTGGTACACCACGACGACACCGTCAACCAGATGGCCGATCTCGACGCCTTCGCGGCCCAGGTCGCGGCCATGGATCTGGTCGTGACCACGTCGAACACCACCGCCCATATGGCCGGTGCGTTGGGGGTGCCGTCACTGGTGTTGCTGGCCCATGTCCCGGATTGGCGCTGGCAGGCGACGGGCGATGCCGCGCTCTGGTATCCGCGTGTCCGCCTGATTCGTCAACCGCGTCCCGGATGCTGGGCGGAGGCCCTGGAGGTGGCCGGAGACGCCGTGGCGGCCCGGATCGCGGGATGAACACGGTCTCCGGATTCGATGGGTTTGCGGCCGAACCCGGGGCTTATGGGCTTATCCTCGAAACCGAAGTCGCGGTCATGGCGCCGGGCGGGGTCCGGTTGCGCCCCGGACTGTACCTCTATGGCGGCAGCGCGCACGGCCCAGGCGGCCTTCGTGCCCGCATCCGCCGCCACGCGAAAGCCGACAAGCCGTGCCATTGGCACATCGACCGCCTGACCGGCGCGGGCCGGCTCGTCGCCGCGTTCGCGATTCGGGATGGACAGGAATGCGCCGTGGTCGCCGCGGCGGCGGCCGTGGCCGGTGCCACCTTCCCGGCCCCCGGGTTCGGCAGCAGCGATTGTCGGAATTGCGTCGGGCACCTTGTGCGCCTGCCCGCGGGCTCGAAAGGCTACCAGAGCTTCGTCACGCAGCTCATCGGGAACTTGTGCTCGGCCGAGGATGAATCTCCGAACCGCTTGGAAAGGTTCTCCTCTTCCTCTTCCGCCGGGTCGAGCAAGGTCTTGGACAATCCGTGCCGTATCAGCCGGACCGGGGCCTCCTCCAGCGCGGCCGAATAATCCATCGCCGTCGGCCCGGGGAAACTCGACCACGACCTCCGGGTTGTTCACGGCTTCGCCCGATCCCGATCGGCGCCGCGGCGGGCCACTTCTTCCACCAGCCCTTCAATCCTTTCGGCGTTGCCGTCCCAGGTCAAATTCCGGTCGTCGATGGTCCGGGCGGCGGCGCGTCCAAGCCGCCGGCGCAACGCCTCGTCCCGGCACAGCGCGAGCACCGCCGCGCGGAACGACTCGTCGTCATCCGGGGCGAACAGCAAACTGTTCTCGCGGTCGGTCAGCACCTCGCGGATGTTGCTTTGATCCGGGCCGACGATGGCGCAACCGAGGGCCATGTATTCGAACAATTTCAGCGGCGAGGCGTAGTCGGTGACGCGCGGTTGCAGGGCGATATCGAAGGCCGCCACATAGCCGCCGACCCGATCGCGCGGGACGACTCCCAAAAAGGTTACCTGCTCCAGCACGCCACGCGCGTCGGCATGGGCCTCGATGTCCTCACGGTCCGGCCCGTCGCCCAGGACGAGAAAATGAAGGTTGGTACGCTCGGGCATGTCGGCCAGCAGATCAACCACCCGGCTCAAACCGTGCCAGGCGCGGATGTAACCGGTGAAACCGAGAACGACCTTGCCATCGAGCCCCAGTTCACGGCGTGCCTCGGCACCGCTAGCGCCGTCCGCGAAGCGCGCCCGATTGATGCCATTCGGAATGACCCGAATGCGTGTGTCCGGAACCTCCGCCCGGCGCACGAATTCGGCCAATTGGTCGGTCACCGGCAGCACATAATCGGCGGCCCGCCATGTCGCGCGTTCGGACCAAGCCGCGAGTCCCTCGAGCGCGAGACCGTCGAACTTGGCCCGCTCGTGCACCAACGGCGCGTTGACCTCGAGCAGGAACGGTACCGAATAGCGGGCGTTGAGCATGCGCCCGGCAAGCATGAACAGATTGTAGCGCTCATAAAGCAGGGCCGGCTTGTGGCGCAAATAGGCCCGGCGCAGGCGCCGATAGGCGACCAGGGTGTAGCCCAACTCCAGCAGTTCGTAGACGGCCCGCGGCATCAGTCTCTTGAGCCATCCGATGCCGCTACCCTCGGTCTTGCCAGGGTCGCCGGCGGGAGCGCCGGGGGCGACCACGACGACCTCGTGGCCGCGCCGGCGAAACGCGCCGATCATCTCCTCGATGTGTACGTCCTGGCCATCCTTGGACAGGGTTCGGTGATGGTAGAGAATCTTCATGCCGCGCCACGGTGGCGGAGCCGGGCGGTCACCACCGTCCCGACACGGTTCAGAAAATCCGGCAACGGTCTCTCTAGCTCCGGCGCAGCTTGGCCAGCAGGAACAATGCGAGGATGGCGAATATTAGAACATAGAATAGGGGCTGCTGGGCCATGCTAGCCAACAGCGACAGCGCCATGCGCGGAGTCGTCACGGGGGTATCGCCGACCAATACCGATTGACCGCCCAACCGCCGGCCCAGATTCGCCGCCGCTCGCCGGGCTTCGGCCCGGGGGTTCTCGCCCCGCGGGCCACCGAAATCGGCGTCCGAAAATTGGTTGCCGCCGCCGAGGAAAATCGTGGGCACCGCTTCGCTGACCATGCGTTCCAAGTCGATCGCTGACTTGGCGACATCGAATATAGTGTCGGAGAACGGGCTGTCGGCGGTAAAGTTGAGCAGAGCTTCGCGGGCGCCGCCGCCGCCTTGCCCGGCTTGGGGCTGAGAGGTGGGCCCGCTGGCGCCCAGATCAAATTGCATCCGCTGGCCGCCGCCCGAGTCCACATAAGGCCGGAGCATGTCCCGCACCGACAACTTTTGCACGATTCGCCGGGTTTGGGGAAGCTGTGCGTCTTCGGGTCTGCTGGCCGGCGCCGGGCGGCGGCGGGCGCCTCGTTCGGTCACGATAGCGCCCGCCTCCGGTGCCGATCGCCGAACCTGCTCGCGGCGGGTGAGATCGAGCGGCGCTGTCAACGGCGAAAAGTCGCGACCGCCCAAGCGAGCCTTCTCGGTCCCCGACAATCTGCCATCGGCGGAACGCCGCCCAGATGGATCCGTCTGGACACCATCCGAGTCGAGATAGAAGTCGCTGCCGGCGCCCAGGGGCTGCACCACGAAGCGGCTCGCATCGTCGATCATCAGCGACGGCATGGCGGCGCATTCCTCCGTGCTGAACGCCGGGATGCCCGCAACAAACGCGATCGCGAGGTATAGCTTCGGTTTCATTCTCGCCAAACCATGGGCCACGATGGTCACGGATCGGCCGACGCCTCCAAGGCGATTTCCGAGCCGCTTACCGCCGGCGGGTGCCCATTGACCTATCGGATGACCCGGTCGCCACACTGACCTTTTCGGCCCGGCCATGACCCGCCATTCCGGCAGCCCCCATCGCACACCGACAGGGTCCGGTCACCGTCGCCCTTTTACGAACGACAAATCATATGTTGTCATATATTGCCGCGATTGGCCGTAATTTTCAACTCAACCCGTGCTGAGGCTTGGTGCGAACATCGCCCTGCTCGTACCACGACGGGACCCAACGGATCGCGCTCGATAAACTGACATCGAAACGCAGCGCCTCCTGGCGCCGAGACGACCCCGCCAGCACCGCTTCCGCAACACCGATACGAAGGTCGCCCGAAAGGCACTTTCTCATTCATGCCGGCATCCGTCACGCCAGCCAGCATCTTGAACCACAACAACGACCGAATGGGGATCCCCGCAACGAATCCGTCAGTTCGGAAGGTGCTCTAGCACTGCATCAGGTTTTCCTTATCCGAGCCAGCGCAGGGGATCTGTCCGCCGATCGCGCCCGAGAGGTCCTTGCCGCCGAAGGCCTCCATCATCTTGCGGGCGTTGGCCTCGCTGGGCGATGCGATCAACTCCGCCGCCTCGGGCAGAGCCTGCAGAACGGCCTGGGCATCGGCCGCGCGCTTCGTCTGCGCCGCCTTGTATTTGGCGTCCTCGGTCTTTGCCGCCGCCTCGGTGGCCGAAACCAGCTTCGCGGCCTGGCCGGCGACGAACAGATCGGCCAATTGCGCGGGCGAAAGTTTGTCCAACGAATGGTGCATCTTTCCCTGAGAGAACATGACGATCTCGAAGGACTGGTTTATCGGATGTCCCGCCTCCAGCATCTTGGCGAAGGCCTCGCCGTCGATTTCCGAGCGGGCCAGGCCATGGCACTTCAGGCAATTGTGAGCGATATCATAGGACATCGAGGCCCAGACCAACCCCGCCGCGGTGGAATCGGCGATCCGCTTGGCCTTGTGATCCGGGGTCTCGTCTTCCCGCTTGACGTCCTTGCCGCCATATTCGAAATGGATGGGTTCCCAATCGGACGAGGCACCGTGACAGCTTTCGCAGGCGGGGCCAGCCTTTACTTTGGCCTTGGCTCCTGCCTCTTTCTGAACGGTCGAATAGTGGCAGACGACGCAATTCACGTTCCGCTTCATGCTCTTCTTGCCGCCCACGGCTTTGGCGATCTTCTCCGCGTCGTCCGCCTTGTGGGCCGTGCGGTAGGATTTGAAGTGCTTCGATTCCTCCCAGATCTTGTATTCGTCCTTATGGCAATCCTGACAGGCTTTCGGGCCCAGAGGAAACGGCTCGGCGACCGCCCATGGCGTCCAGGCGAGCGCCGCGATCCCTATCGCCAACAGCAATGTAAAACGTCCGATGGATGGAACCGACATGCACTCCTCACTCGACCAATTTATTGCCTTACCGGCTTTCAAACAGTTTGCTCTATCCGATGCCAGATCCCTCTGTCCCGGCCAGCGAAATGCCGGTCGGGTGGGACGGCCAAGCGAGCAAGTCCCTAGAATATGACATTTAGCTTGGTCCGCAAGCCGAAGCCGTTGTCGATCGACGCCTGATGCACGGCAAAGCCGCCGATCTCGAAGAAGACGTGCCGGCCGAGCGCTTGCGAATAGCGCACCGCCGCGCCGACGCGATCGATCCCGCCGGGCGAATTATCGACCTTGCCGCCCATTTCGAAAATCAGATTGCGCCGCAAGGCCGGCGAGAAAAACATCTGATAGCCGAGCGCGCCGCCATAGGCGTGGTTGGCCCGGTTGCCGATCGCCGGTCCGGCCAGGCCGTTGGCGGCAAACAGCAGCCCGGTAATGCCCAGCGGCCCGCCGATGTTGCGGGCGGCCGGGGCATAGTTGTCGAACGCCCCGAAGGCATTCAGATAGATGATGTTGTCATAGGCGACGTCGCCGGGCTGCTTCGGCGCCCAGGAAAAGCTGGTGTAGATCAAGGTGCCGTCGCTCGCATGCGCGGTTTCTCCGCTCACCGCGAATGACGTGGCGATGTGGACCGTGGTGTCGACGGCATGTTCGAGGATGATGAAGGGCTGTATCAAACTGCCGCCGAGATTGAACTGATCGCCGATGGCTTCGGTGCTGTCGACGTAGGCCATATCCAGACTGAGCGTCGCGTGATGGTACTCGGCGGAAGAAAAGAAGCCGTATAATTCGCCTTCGGCATCGTCCTTGTTGTTGGTGCGGTGGACGTTGTTCACAGCCACCAGCCCGCCGATTCGGGCGAAATTCATGCCCGGAAGGGGAATGGTGCTTCTGGTCAGGGCCACCGAATCCATGGTGTCGTTAATCATTATGCCGTCTTGGATGATGACGGCTTGGCGGCCAAAGGCGATTTCGTAGTCCCGCGGCATCCGACCCATCATATCGAGCTTCGGAAACATTTCCGATATCTCGCCCTCGAAGAAAGCGGTGGACAATCGAAGGTTGTTTTCGTTTTCGAAGCCGGATGTCGGCTCGAACTTGTACCGTGTCTTCGTCCCGTTCTCGGCTTGCAGCGGGGCGATGCCAACCAATATCCGTTCCGTGCCGCTGAGGGTCAGGTTCAGGAACAAGTCCATTTGCGTGACCCATTCCACACTGGTATCGGCAACACCGTTGTCGGTGATCTCCGGTCCGGTATTGATATTGCCGAACAGGAACAGGGCCGGTGAAACGACCATGCCGGTGGGCAGTTCGAACTCGTAGTCGTACGGACCCTCCAGAAGATAGGGCTGGCCAAATTCAAACAGCGGTCTCGGGCTTACGGGCAGGTCCTCCTGTTCCTTGAGTCCAAGGATCTTATCGGAGTAGCGCGAACTGCTTTCGCTGGCCGAAACGGAATCGGGGTCGTCATCGGCGGCCGCGGCGCCGTTCGATAAGATCACACCGCAGCCGGCGAGGGCGATAGCCCCGGAGAAGATCAGATTTCTCAGCATGTCGGGCCCCCTACCTTCCAATTGTCACCGTTTCAGTCTTTTCCCACAGGTTCATGCTCAGATCGACGATGCGTCGCGCCAACTCACGCAAGGAGAAGTTAAAGTCGAGTCCAACACCGGATTGGACGTGGATAAAGAAAGCCGGCATCGCTTGGGCGATCAGCTTCATATTCACCGTGTAGGTCTCACCGGGCTTCAGCAAGTCCGGATCGACATGATAATGGGCCCAACGGAACCCACCGGGCTCGATGCTGTTCTTGAACGAGCGTGTCTCTTGGGGACGCATGAGAATCGCCGTCGGGTTCCTCGGCGGCCGGACAAACGGCCTTACCGCCAATGAGAACGGCACGAACCGAAGCTGGAGGCGCTCGCCACCCCAAAACGTTCGAGCCATGAAATGGCTCTCTAAATTGAACAGCTGCTTGTCGTATTCCATTTCGCCACTGCGCACGTAACGGGAGAAGCGTTCGCGCAGGTCGCCGTTCGGATCGCGGTCGCCGGATTTGAAGACGGCGTTGCCCTGACTGTCCGTGACCGTGACTTGGAAAAACACCATCCGTTCGTGGATGAAGCCCGATGGCGCGTTGTGACCCAGCACGGCGTTTCTGAGCTTGATCCGGAACTCCAGGCCATGGCTCACATTTGCCGAGTCGATGACCACGTCTTCGACCTTGTAACCGGCCTTCATCACGATATCGCGTTGGCCCTTGGCCCATTCCAGCAGGTCGAGCTGTTCGTCCAGGATTTCCCGGGCCTCGTAGCGCAGATCCTGATCCTGCCAGAATTCCGGGAACTCGTGGTCGTCGGCGACCTCGTCCTCGAAATCGTCAGTGCCCCAGTCCTTTTCATGATCGAACTGCATCCATTGCTCGTAGGTGGCCAATTGCACCGCGTCCGGATTGTGCGGGAAGATGCCCGGGTGCAGCACCGGGAAATCGGGGCCAGCGAAATAATGGTTCGATATGCGCCGATGTCTGGTCTCGGTCTTGCCGATTATCGCGGCCGGCCCATTGTCGAAGCCTTTGTTCTCTCCCTGTACCTTGCCCATATGGCAATCCTGGCAAGTCACGCCATCGGCGGCGGACTGGGAGGTCCGATATTCATCGAAGGTTTCCTCGTTGTGCAGGCCGTT
>CAJWQN010000003.1 GCA_913045505.1 uncultured Rhodospirillaceae bacterium
CGCCGGGGCCGGCAATCGGGCGACCCGCGCGGTCACCGGGCGGGCTCCAAGATCGGTGTCGTCGCGCAACTGATCCGCCGCCACCCGTTCGATCCCCGGATGATCGACGGTGACCGCGTTGGCGATCAGGGTCGCGGCGGCATCCGATCCGGCGGCGGTCGCGGCCAGTACGGTGACCGAATCGGCGATGCCCAGGGACAGTGAGCGTCCCCGCCAGCCCGAGGTGGCGAGGCCACGGACGGGCGCGTGATGGGGCAGGTGGATCAGGGCGTCACGGGCCGGCGCGTCGAGATCGGCGACGAGGCCGGCGTCGAGCGCCTGGCCGGGGGCGAGGTGGAAGGCGATGTCGCCGCCGTTGTTGACATAGGCTTTGCTGAGGGCGCGCCCGGCTGTCAGGGTGGCCAGCACGTCGTCCGCGACCGCGCCGGCGACCGCGGCCATCGGGGTGATGAATTCGCGCCGGTGGGCCCAGACCGCGGCCGCCATCCGCCGCGCGACCGGGCCGTGGAGGACCGGCGGCGCGGCGCCGATGGGGCTCCGGAGCACGTCCAACTCCCCGACCAGGGTCTCCAGAATATCCTGGAATCGATCGACCGCCTGGCGGTACGCGGCCCAGACTTCGCGCTCGGCGCCGAATGCCTGGGCGATGATATCGATCGGCCCGTGCTGCATGTGCAGCCGACCGGTTTCGGCGAGCAGCATCGCCCGGGGGCCGCCGGTCACGGCCGGTCTCCGGGCCACGGTGTCGCCGAATCCCATGGCGTGGTGGCGTGGCGGGTCTCGGCCAACACCTCCTCCAGCGCCACGATCGAAGCCACATGGCCGCCGAGAGCGGCGTGATCGGCCCGCGCCATGGTGAACTCGATCGGGGCGACCAGGGCCGGGGTCGGCACGTAGCCGAACGATCGCGCCGGCATTTTCGTGACATCGACCATGAAGGTGATGCCGCCGCCCGGCCAGACATAGACCGGGGCGCCGCCGCAGGTCACTTTGGTCAGCGCCTGCTTCACCGAACGGGTCAGCCGAACCGGATTTTCGGTCACGCCCGAGCGCAACGAGCCACCGGCCCCGGCCATGAACAGCACCGTGCACAAGGCCGGCTCGCAGTTCTCGGCGATCCGCGCGACCGCTTGCGCGATCGGGGCCGGCATCGCCTCGGGTCGCGGTGTCAAGCCTTCGTCGAGCCGGTACCAGGCCGCGTCCTCGCCGGTGGTCGAGACCATCAGCAGACGGAGCCCCGGCCAGGCGGCGGCCGGATCGATCCGCTCGATGATGTCGAGCGGATCGGAGATATCGGTGCCGCCCCAGCCCGCGCCCGGTTCGGCGACCTGGAAGTAGCGGCCCGGCGTGGACCGCCGTCCGCGCACCCGTATGCCGGCCGGCCGCATGTCGAGAAAGCGCCCGGCCTGATGCTCGGTGAGCACGCCGGTGATGTGATCATCGACCACCACCACCTCGTCGGCATGGCCGTGCCATTGCCGGGCGAACATGCCGATGGTCGCCGACCCGCATCCGACCCGCATCCGCTCTTCGGTCTCGCCATCGACCACCGGAGGGGCGCCGGCCTCGATCACGACCTCGGCGCCGCTCTCGACAGCGACCGTGACCGGCGCGCGGTTGCACAGATCGAGCAGCGCCCGGCAGGTCACCGTCCCTTCCCGCTTGGAGCCGCCGGTCAAATGGCGGACACCGCCCAACGCCAGCATCTGGGAGCCGTACTCGGCGGTGGTGACATGGCCGATCTGGGCGCCGTCGCTGAGTACGCGCGCCTGTTCGGGGCCGAGATAGCGGTCGGTGTCGATTTTCACCTTGAGCCCGCAATAGCTGAAAATGCCCTCCGAAACGACGGTCACCATGTCGACGTCGCCATGGCGGCTGGCGACGACGAACGGCGCCGGCTTGTAATCGGGATAGGTGGTGCCGGCGCCGATGCCGGTAACGAAGCGATCGGCTGGGCCGAGCACCTCACCGTTCCAATCGGCGCTGGCCTCGGCGAACGGTACCAGCCGTTCGGCACGCTCCGCCACCACCAGCGGATCGACCCGGGTCAGCACCCCGTCGCAGTTGGCGTAGCGGTCGCAGGCGCCGGCCTTGCCCGGGCGAATCCGACACAGCACCGGGCAGGCGTCGCAGCGGACCAGGCCGTCGTCGCCTTCAGCCATTGGCCCGCTCCATGTCTCGAATGGCGGCGCGCAGCCGGTGCGGCAAGGCGGGCACGCGGGTGACGCGGACGCCGGTGGCGTGACGGATCGCGCCGAGGATGGCCGGCGCGGTCGGAATCAAAGCCGGCTCGCCGACGCCCTTGGCACCGAACGGTCCCAGCGGCTCGGCCTGCTCGATCAAGGTCACCGTGATCCCGGGCATGTCACAGAAGGTGGGGATCAGATAGTCGTGCAAGTTCTCGGTCCGTCCCGGCAGATATTCCTCCATCAAGGCAAGACCCAGACCCTGGGCGATGCCGCCGTGAATCTGACCTTCGGTCAAAGTTGGGTTGATCGCCCGGCCGACATCATGGGCGGCGTGGATATAGACAGGCCTGGTCATGCCCAAGGCCAGGTCCACATCGACCACCGCCATTTGGGCGGCGAAAGCGTAAGTCGCGTAGGGCGTGCCCTGGCCGTCGGCGTCGAGCGGCGTGGTCGGTGGATCGAACCGGCCCGCGCCGGCGAGCACCGCCCCATCGGCGTCCTCGGGCAGGGCGGTCAAATCGATCCGGTGCCGCGCGCCGCCGTCGGTCACGGTAAGACTTGGCCCATCGAGGTCGAGAGAAGCGTCGGCGCCGGCGTTGACCAGGCGCAATATCCGCTGCGTCAAGTCTTCTCCGGCAAGCTGCGCGGCGCGGCCGGAGATGAAGGTCTGGCGGGAGGCCGAAGTCTTGCCGGCATCATCCGTGCGGTCGGTGTCGCCAACCACCATCCGGACCCGATCCACCGGGACGCCCAGCGTATCGGCGACGACCTGAGCCAGGACGGTGCTCGATCCCTGGCCGATATCGACCGCGCCGTTGTAGAGCGTGAGTGTCCCATCGCGCGACAGGGCCAGACGCATGGTTGAGGGATTGCTCGGTGCCGTATTGCCGATGCCGTACCACATGCAGCCGATGCCGACGCCGCGTCGGCTCCGGGGGTCGGCGGCGTTGAACGCCTCCGCCTCGGCCAGCGCCGCGTGCCAATCGGGGAGGAGCGCCTCCAGGCAGGCGGCGAGGCCGACACTGTCGCCGAGAACTTGCCCGGTCGCGGTCCGATCGCCGGGCCGGAGCGCGTTTCGCGATCGAATCTCGAGACGGTCGATGTTCAAGCTCGCGGCCAAATCGTCGATCAGCGCCTCATGGGCGATCGCGGTCTGGGGCACGCCGAAGCCCCGGAAGGCGCCGGCCGGGGCGGTATTGGTAAAGTAGGCCCGACCCCGCGCCCGAACATTGGCCAGCCGGTATGGCCCGCAGCCGTGGATCGGCACCCGGCCGGCAACGGTCGGCCCCCAAGACGCATAAGCCCCGGTGTCGAACACCGCATCCACGGACGCCGCCCGCAACCGGCCCTCGTCATCGGCGCCGATCCGGGCGGTGATCCGCGCGGCGTGGCGCTTGGTCGAGGCGGCCATGCTCTCGGGCCGGTCGAGGACCCAGGCCACGGGTCTCCCCTCCAACCAGGCGGCGCGGGCGATCAGGGGCTGGACCAGCAGATCGAGCTTGCCGCCGAAGCCGCCGCCGCAAGTGGTGGGAACGATCCGCACCTGGTCCGGGGCCAAGCCCAGAACATGGGCGGTCTCGTCACGATCCATATAGGGGGTCTGGGTGCTGACGTGGATTTCAATCCGATCGCCCGTGCGCCGCGCCCAGCCGGCCTCGGGCTCGATATAGGCGTGCTCCACGGCCGAGGTCTCGAACACGCCTTCGGCCAGGGCCGCGCAGTCGGCCCATGCGCGGTCCGCGTCACCGCTGACGACACCGCCCTCGACAAGCAGATTGCCGGGCTTGTCGGCCTGGACCCGGGGCGCATCCTTGGCCATGGCCGCGTCGAGACCATGGACGGCTTGAATCGGCTCGTAGGACACCGGCACCGAGCCCGCGTCGACCAGGGCCAGGCTGTCGCGGTCGCCGACGAGGGCCAGCACCGCCTCGCCCCGATACCGGGCCAGGCCGTCGGCGAGCACCGGCTGATCCCTGAGTTCCGGGTAGATGCCGAAAGCGTTACAGGGCAGGTCGGCGGCGGCGAGCACCCGGACCAGGCCCGGATGGGCGGCGCGGAGTGGGCCCAGTTCGCCGACGGTGAATCGGGCCGGATAGGGGGCGCGCACCGCCTTCAGCCACAAGGCTCCGGTCGGCACCGCGTCGGCGCCGAACCGGGCTTCGCCGGTCAGCTTGGCGATGCCGTCCACCTTGACGGTCCGGGCGCCGACCGCGGCCCCGGAGGATGGCACCTTACCTCCGTCATCACCTCCCACGTCGAGCACTGCGTCGACGATTTTCCGATACCCGGTGCATCGGCACAGGACGCCGCCGAGGGCATCGGCAACTTCTTGCTCGGTGGGCGCCGGTGTGTGGCGCAACAAATCGGTGGCCGCGATCAGCAGGCCCGGCGCGCAGATGCCACATTGCGCCGCGCCGTGGCGGTGAAACGCGGCCTGGAGCGGGCCGAACTCGAGTCCCTCGACCGTGGTCACTTCGGACCCGGCGATGCGGCCCAGGGGCACCAGGCAGCTACAGAACTGGGCGCCGTCGATCAGCACCGTGCAGGCGCCACAGTCACCGGCGTCGCAGCCGACCTTGGTGCCGGTCAGGCCCAGATCGTCGCGCAACGCGGCGGCGAGCCGTTTGGCTGGCGCCGCCGCCACCGTGATCGGCCGCCCGTTGACCGTGAACGCGATGGCTTCGGCCCCGGCGATCGGGGCAGTGGCATCGTTCATGGGTTCGCCGCCAGGGATTCGAGGGTCCGGCGGATCACGGTCAGGGCGGCGTCGCGGCGATATGCGGCGCTGGCGCGCGCATCGTCGATCGGCGCCAGGGGCCCTAGATGCGAATCCTGGGCGATCCCGCCCAAGGCCGAGGTCAGCGGCTCACCTACCAGGGCCGCCTCGAGCGCGGGTAGCCGGCAGGCGAGGGGCGAGCAGGCGCCGACCGCGACCCGCGCCGCGACCACCACGCCCGCCAACGACACCTCGATCACGGCCGCGACCATGACGATCGATATCACCAGAGAGGCCCGGGCGCCCAATTTGGTGAACGCGCCATACGCGCGGGGCGCGGCCGGCTTGGGGATCAGGATCGCGGTCATCAATTGGTTGGGGCGGCGTGCGGTCCTGCGGTTGCCGGTGACGAACTGGCCCACCGGCAAGGTCTCGATGCCCCCGACCGATGACAGTTCGACACGGCCATCAAGGCTCATCATAGCCGGAATCCCGTCGGCCGCGGGCGATGCGTTGCACAAATTGCCGCACAGGGTACCGGCGTTCTGAATCTGGATGCCGCCGATCGCGGACGCGGCGCATTTGAGACCGTCGAACAGCGCCGGCAGCGGCGCCCGCGACAGATCGGTCCAGGTCGCCAACGCGCCGACGCGCCAATGATCGCCCCGGTCCGCGATCCCGCGCAGTTCGGCCACGGCGCTGATGTCGAGGAGGTCGCCGGGGACCGCCCGGCCGACATGGGCCGGATAGACGTCGGTGCCGCCAGCGATGACGGTGGCGGTGGCGCGGTCTAGCGCCGCCAGCGCCTCGGATAGTTTTGTTGGCCGTGCGTAGCCGACCATGGCTGCAAGCGAGCCTCCGCCACAAGATCGTTTGTACACATACGATCACCGACGGGCGCGCGAATCAAGGTTTTGTTGGGCTTGGACAGGCGGCCGGGGTTCAGGTCAGCTTCTTGAGCAGGTCCAGAAACAGGGCGCGGTCGGCCGGCGACAAGGGCTCCAGGATCGCGTCGCTGACCCGGAATCCGTTCGGGATCAAGCGTTCGACCAACGCCGTCCCGGCCGAAGTGAGGCGCAGCAGATTGCGGCGGCGGTCGTTGGGATCGGGACGGGTGGCGATCAGGCCGCGATCGATAAGGCGCCGGGTCACGCCTTGGACCGTGGCCGGGTCCATGGCGGTGAGGCGGCCGAGGTGATTCTGCGACAATTCGCCGCCATCGGCCAGCTCGACCAGGGCGGCGAATTGGGTCGGCGTGATCCGGGGATCGCCGATATGGGCTTGGAAGTGGGCGGTCGCGCGTTGATGGGCGCGGCGCAGCACATGGCCGACTTGATCTTCAAGCCGGTATGGAAGTTCCGCCGCCGCCGGGGCAGCCGGCTTCGATCCCGAATGCGCCATAGCCCGTCTCTATCACAGCCCGAGGGCCGCCGACAGGGCGTCGGTATGGGGGCTGTCGCGATCGGGGTCCGTGGGATAGTCTCGCGCTCTGGCAGCCACCGGAGGCGAAAGCGTGACTTCAACGACTTCCGATCATGCGGTAACCGTGGTTATTCCGGCGTTCAACGAGCAGGACGGAATCGGCGATCAAATCGTCAAGGTTCGCGAGGCTCTCGGCGAGACCGACTGGCGGCACGAGCTGATCGTGGTCGATGACGGATCGACCGATGACACCGCGGCCGAGGCCGCCCGGCACGACGTTCGGCTGATCCGCCAGCCGCACAATCACGGCTACGGATCGGCCTTGCGCAAGGGGATCGCCGCAGCCGAAACCGAATGGGTGCTGATCATCGACGCCGACGGCACCTACCCGGCGAGAGCGATCCCGAGCCTGCTCGCCCAAAGCCCGGACCACGACATGGTGATCGGCGCCAGAACCGGCTCCGAGGTTCACATCCCCTTGATCCGGCGGCCGGCCAAATGGCTGCTCAACAAGCTCGCCAATTACCTCGCCGAGCAGAAAATTCCGGATCTCAACTCGGGCCTGCGCCTGATGCGCAAACCGCTGGTCGCGCGCTACGAACATATTCTGCCGCTGGGTTTTTCCTACACCACCACCATCACCTTGGCGGCGTTGTGCAATGGCCATGAGGTCAGTTACGTGTCGATCGACTATTTGCGCCGGGTCGGCCGCTCCAAGATTCGACCGGCTCATGCCCTGCAGTTCGCGATTCTGATCATTCGCACCATCACCTTGTTCAATCCGTTGCGCATTTTCATTCCAGCCGGCGCGGTCCCGTTCCTGGGCGGCCTGGCCAAGCTCGCTTACGACCTGAGAGACGCCAATATTTCCGATGGCGCGATCATGGGACTTCTGGCCGGATTGCTGATCTGGTCGGTCGGTATTCTGGCCGACGCGGCCGCCCGGATCACGTTCGGCTTCCGGCCCAAATGAGCCCCGGCCGATTGATTCCGATCGCCGGTAGCGCGGTGTTGCTGGTGGCGCTGGCGATGTTGCTCCCGCTTGCCGAGATATGGCGCGGACTGGGCGCGGTGCCGGTCGAGGTCTGGCTGCTGGCGGTTGGCGGGTTTCTGGCCTGTCACGGATTGGGCGCTCTCAAGTGGTCGCGCATGCTCGAGGTCGCGGCGGTGCGCCTGCGGTTTCGGAACGTGCTGCGGTACTACCTGGCCGGCCTGGCGGGAAATCTGATGTTGCCGTCGGTGATCGGTGGCGATGTGATCAGTGTCGGTCTCGCCGCGCGCCGGGCCGACAATTCCGCCGGGGCGATCTTGGGCTCGGTCCTCAACCGGCTCCTTGACGCCGGTGCGCTGGCCCTGTTTGTCGCCATCGGCCTCGCCGCTCTGCCCGGCGGATTGGTGGCGTTGAATATCGACCTGCCCTGGAATTGGCTCGCCGTGGCCGTGCTCGCGGTGGTCCTTCTCGGTGGATTCGGCATCCCAGCGGCGCTCAGGCGGTTGCCGCGCCGCCAGCGGGTGCATCTGCGCCAAGCTACACGAGCAATCGTGGGGCAACCGTTGCCGATCCTGGCCGCGTTCGGCCTCGGCGTGGCGATGCAAGCGGGCTTGATCGCGTTGACCATTCTGCTCGGCACCGCGGTCGGCCTCGAGCTGCCGCTGTCGGTTTGGCTGATGGCCTGGGCTCTGGCGAAGCTGGCGGCATTCCTGCCGATCAGCCAGGCCGGGATCGGCACCCGCGAGGTGGCGTTCGCGATCGCCATCGCGCCGTTTGGCGCGCCTCCATCCCTGGCCGTGGCGGCGGCGCTGGCCTGGAACGCGGTCCTGGTCTGCGGCTGCGCGCTCGCCGGACTACTCGCCGGCCTGATTCCGCCCGCGGGAGTCTCCAGCGAGTCATGAAGTTATGGGAACGGGCAGTCCTGTTCGCCCCGCCGGTGGCGATTCTGGCGGCCAGCCTGATCGCCACCGGATTGGACACCGGCACGGTTCGGCTTTGGCGGGTGCCGGTTCACGAGGACGGCCGGCGAGATCTGTTGGAGACGGTGTTCTATTTCGAGCACGCGGTGCGCGAGCTGCCCCTGGATCTGGTGTTGGGCATTGGCCTGGCGGCGGCGATGGCGGCCTTTTATCCGCGCGCGCGCCCCGGTCCGCGCCCGACCCGGTGGTGGGTCTGGACGGCCTTTGTGATCACGGTTCTTCTGATCGGATCGGTGGTCAGCGTCGGTGCCGTGGCGAGTCTGCAAAATCTCTCGCAGATGCCGACCCGACCGGGCGCGCCGTTGGCCTGGGGGCACCATTGGCAATATCATTTGCTGAGCCGTTTGGCGGTGCTGTTGGCCGGATTCGCGGCCGCGGGCCTGCTTGGCGACCGCGGCGGCGCCGGCAGCCCGCGTCCGTTCGCCGCCACGCTGATCGGGTTCGCGGCGCTGACGGCGATCTTTATCCCGGGCTTGGAGCCGTTCATGGACCCGCTTTACCTGGGCCACCAGGCGCGCGAGCTGTTCACCCAAGCATTGGTCACCATGCCGCTCGGCCTCGGCGTTTGCCTTTGGCTTGCCGGGCGGGACAGCAGCGAAACCGCGCCCCCGCGACGGGGCGCGATCATGTTGTGCGGCGGCGCGGCGGCGGCGATCGGCGCCTACCTGGCCGGCGGAATACTCCTCGCCGAGTCCTATGCCCTGCGCCAGAGCCCCGGATTCGTGCCGGTGGTGTTCGGGCATTTTCTGGAGAGCGTTCCGACCTTCGTGGTGGTGCCGCTGGTGGCCGGGGCGGTCTACCTGCGGCTTGCCGGGGCGGGGCGCGGGGCGCGATGACGCCTCATGTGGTGATCCTGGGCGCCGGCCCGGCCGGCTTGGGCGCGGCCTACCGCCTCCGCCAGGCCGGCACCGCCGCCGCCACGGTGATCGAACGCGGCGCCACCGTGGGCGGCAACGCCGCGAGCTTTCCCCTGGCCGGCATGCAGGTCGATTACGGCAGCCACCGCCTGCATCCCCAATGCGACCCGGCGGTGCTGGGCGACCTGCGGAGCCTGCTCGGGGCGGACCTGATCGAACGCCCCCGTCACGGCCGCATCCGGTTACGCGGCAGGTGGATCGGATTTCCCCTCGCGCCCCTCGACCTGTTACTGCATCTGCCGCCGGGCTCCGCCGCCGGCGCGGCCTGGGACATGGTCCGCGCGCCGTTGCTCGGGCCCGCCCCGGAACAAGACAGTTTCGCGACCGTGCTCGAACGCGGCCTGGGCCGCACCATCTGCCGGGATTTCTATTTTCCCTATGCCCGTAAGATCTGGGGTGTGGCGCCGGAGCAGTTGTCGCCGGTCCAGGCCCGCCGCCGCGTGGCCGCGAGCTCGTCGGCGCGCCTGATCGCGAAGGTGCTGTCCGCGGTGCCCGGGCTGGGCGGCAAGGCCGCCGGCCGGTTCTTCTATCCGAGACATGGCTTCGGGCAGATTTGCGCGCGCCTGCGCGACGCCGCGGTCGCGGCCGGAGCGGAGGTGCTGACCGGCACCGAAGTCACCGCGGTCAGCCACCGCGACGGCGCCGTCACCGGCATCACCGCAGGCGGGCACGCCCTCGACGCCGATCACGTCTGGTCGACGATTCCGATCACGACCCTGGCCCGGCTGATGACCCCGCCGGCCCCGGCGGACCTTCGACAAGCAGCCGGGCGACTGTCCTATCGGGCCATGATCCTGGTCTATCTGGTGGTCGCCACGCCCCGGTTCACGGAGTTCGACGCCCATTATTTTCCCGAAGCCGCGATTGCGATCAGCCGCCTGTCGGAGCCCAAGAACTATGGCCTGGCCTCGGAACCCGCGGCGCGGACCGTGCTGTGCGCCGAATTGCCCTGCGCCGTGGACTCCGAGGTCTGGCGGATGAGCGACGAGGATTTGGGCGCCCTGGTTCTGGACGCCCTGGCGGGTGCCGGCATCCCGGTGCGGGCGCCGGTCGAAGCGGTGATCAGTCGCCGTCTCGCCCAGGGCTATCCAATTTACGAGCGCGGATTCGAGCACGCGTTCGATGCGCTGGACCAGTGGCTCGGTGGATTTGACCGCCTGCTCACGTTCGGACGGCAAGGATTGTTCGCTCACGACAACACCCACCACGCCTTGGCCATGGCCTATGCCGCCTGCGATTGCCTGCGTGCCGACGGAGCGTTCGACAAGGCCCTGTGGCACCGCCACCGCCGGGCATTCGAGCACCATGTCGTGGTCGATTGATGATCCGAGCCGTATCCGCCTTGATCGGAGGCGGCTTGCTGCTCGGCATCGCCCATCTGGCGGCTCTGCCGCCCTGGGAAGGTTTCGACGAGACCGCCCATTACGCCTATATCCAGTATCTGGCCGACGTCCATGACCTGCCGCCGCGCGCCACCGCGGTGCTATCGACCGACGTCGAGGCCTTTGAAGGCATCGGGCCGACCCGCTATAAGCCCCAGCCTCCGTTCGACCCCTTCGGTACCTACAGCTACCGGACGTTCTTCGCCGCGCCGGACGACGTGATCGTCCAGGCCGGGACCTATCTCAACCAGCCCCCGCCCGAACCCCGCCGCTACGTGCCCGCCCGGCGCGCCAATTGGCAGTCGCAGCACCCGCCGCTCTATTACCTGCTCATGGCGCCGTTGTACCTGGCCACCAAGGGTATGAACTGGGTCGATCATCTGCTCCTGGTGCGGATGGCGTCCTATCTCATGGCCTGTGCCGCCCTCGTCGTCGGAGTCCATGGCGCCCATTTGGCGACCAACCGCTACCGACTGATTCCGGATCGGATCGCGCCGCGCGCGCGCCATGGCGGCGTGGTGCTCGGGATCGCGCTCTGGCCGGTGCTGTTTCCGATGTGGATTCCGGAGATGGCCCGGCTCGGCAACGATTCGCTGTCGGCGTTGATCGTCGCGCTGGTCTGGCTGAGGCTGGTGCATCTTCTCGGGCATGGCGATCGGGCGCGCGACTATGCGTGGCTGGGGGTGATACTCGGCTGCGGGCTGCTGACCAAGGTCCTGTTCGCGCCGATCGCGTTCGGCGTTGGCGTGTTCCTCGCGGCCCGCGCCTGGCGCCGGCTGTCGTGGCACCGCGCGGGCACGGTGCTGATGGTGTTGGCGGTGCTGGTCGCGGTCACGGTTGGGATTGGCGGCTGGTGGTACGTGGGCAATTTCCTCGACACCGGCTCTTTTGTCGGCAGCACCCATTTCGTTCGTCTCGGCCAGGCGGGCGGCGTGGCCATGGTCCTGGACACCCCGGTCACTGCCGGGCGCCTGCTGGAAGGCCTGGCGGTGATCGCCATGACCTTCGTTTGGGGCGGCACCTGGTCGTTCGCATGGCCGAATTACGCGGCCATGGTGGGCCTCGCCCTGGTACCGTTGGTGCTGGCCGGCGCCTATGGGATCGGGCTCCGCCGCGCCCGGATCGATTCCCTGACCTGGCTGCCGGTGTTCGTGCTGGTGCCGGTCGCGATCGCCATCGTCATCAACCTGTTCGTGAAAATGGCGCTCTACCGGGAGGGGTTCAACGTTCCGGGCTGGTACCTTCATTTGCTGGCGGTGCCGCTGGGCGCCGCGCTCGGGATCGGCATCGCCGCGTGCTGGCCGGCGCGCTGGTTTCGACTCAGCCTGTCGATCCTGGGCGGCTATGCCCTGGCGTTCGCGGCCTGGGCGAGCGCGAGCCAGGTCTTGCTGTACACCGGATTTGCGATCAAGGCCGGTGATCGGGGCGCGTTCCGGCTGGCGCCGGAGCTGCCCAGCATTGGCGATTTGGTGGCCCAGGTCGGCGAACGCCTGGCCGTGATCGCCTCGCCCAATTTGGCCGCGGCGGCGTTCGCGGCCGGGGCGGTGCTTCTGGTGGTCGGTTCGGGTTTGGCCTGGCGCGGCTATGCGACCTTGGAATCGGATTCGACGTAGCGGCTCAACTCCTCGGCCACCGACGCGGCGTCGCGGTCGCGGTTGAGGCCCTTGAAGAGTTCGATCGCCTCCTCGAATTTCCGCTCGGGCTTCTTGCCCTCCAGAATCAACAACTGAGCTTCGAGCCGGGCCGCCTCGGCCAAATCGACCGCCCGGTCGCGTTCGGTGGCGATGGTGCGCGCCCGGACCAGATGGTCACGGGCGGCGGCCCCGTCCCCCTTGCGGACATAGACCGTGCACAAGGCCAGTTCGTTGGCCAGGATCTTGGTCTCGAGCCCCAACTCGCGGTGCATGCGCATGGCGCCCAGAAGCGCGCTTTCGGCCTCGTCCAGCCGGTCCAGGTCGATATAGCACCGACCCTTCAGCATCGCCGCCGACCCGGCACCGAACAGGTTGCCGATCCGATCCATGGTCTCGAACGCCTTGTCGAAATAGTCCAGCGCCTCCTCCAATTCGTCGCGCTTGCGGTGGAGGTAGCCCATCGACAGGTAGACGTTGCCGCTTCGCCGCTTGTTGCCCATTTCGATGGTGAGCTCGAGACTTCGCCGGTTGAACTCGAGCGCCTTTTCGAGGTCGCCCATGTGCTCGAAGACCACGGCCAAATTGTTGCACACCTGGGCGGTTTGCTCGGTCGCCTGCTGGGCCTCGAAAATCTCCAACGCCCGTTCGGCCTTTTCGACCGCTTCCTCGTGCTGGCCGATCTGGTTCAGAACCCAACTCTGATTCATCATCAGCAGGCCGGCCTCGATGGTATCCGGATGATCGGCGAGCAGCGCCGAGGCCTGTTCGTAGACTTCGATCGCCTGGTCCTTCGAGCCCAGCTTCTCCTCGATACGACCGATGTTGCGCATCGCATCGGCTTTGCGCAGGTCGTCGTCGATCAATTCGATCGCCTGACGCCAGGATTGAATCGCCCCATCCAGATCGCCGAGCAATTCCTGGGTATCCGAATAGGCAATGTAGATATCCTGGAGCGCGGTCGCGGGATGGGCCAGACCCTGCCCGACCTCGAGCGCTTCTTGGAAATATTTCGCGGCGTTCTGATTGGCATAGGTGGCCTTGGCCTTGAAGCCGCTTTTCACCAGGTATTCGAAGGTTCGCTCGTCATCGTCGGCAAGCCGATAATGCTCGGCCAGCACTTCGAAATGATCTTCCAGGCGGGCGCCGTAAAGCGCCTCCATCTCGCGGGCGACGATCTGATGCAATTCCTTCCGCTTCTTGAGCAGCATGGTCGAATAGACCGCTTCCTGAATCAGGACGTTGCGGAAGCTGTATTCGATCTCGGGGAACGAACTCGACTCGAAAATCAGCCCCATGTCGGCCAGCTGGCTGAGTTTGTCGTCGATGTCGGCCAAGGTGACCAGCCGCTGAATCAGGGCCTGCTTGAACACCGGCCCGACCACGGAGGCGGTGTGCAAGATATCCTTCAGCCCGCTTTGCAGCTTGTCGATGCGGGCGATGATGATGCCCTGGATCGAACTCGGAATCGCGATCTGGTCGAGATCCTTGGCGATGCGGATCTCGCCATCGCCGACCTTCTCGACCACGCCGTCGTCGAGCAAGCTGCGGACAATTTCCTCGATGTAGAGCGGATTGCCCTCGGCGCGGCCGCGGACCAGCTCCAACACCGCGTCGGCAACGGTTTCGCAGCCCAACAATTGCCCGACCAATTTATCGGATTCGGCGGCGGTCAACCGTTCGAACGTGATCTGGGTGCAACCGGCGCCGAGCGCCTTTTCCGCGATTAGCGGCAATTTGTCGGACGCGTGCTCCTTGACCGGGCGCATCAGCACCAGCATCATCACCGGATCGTCCTTGAGCGCCTCGAACAAATAGGCGAGCATCTCGACCGAGGTGTTGTCGGCGTGGTGCAGGTTCTCCAGCACCAGCAACAGCGGCTTTGCCCTGGCCAAATTCTTGAACAACCAGGCGACCGCCCTGAAGGTCGACATCTTCAGTTCCTGAGCGTCCATTTCATCGACCGGAACGTCGAACTGCTCGGCCAACTGAAGGCCCAGGATGGCGCCGATGAACACCACGGCCTCGCGCGCCTCCGAATCCAGCGCCTCCGGGTCGAGGTGCAGCAGCAACGGCAGATTCTTGGCGATCTTCGCGGCCATGAAGCCCGGCAGGTCTTCCGAATCGATGTCGCACAGGTTCTTGACGATGTCGGCGAACACGTAATAGCTGGTGGTCTGGCCGAACGAGGGGCACATCCCCTCGATGACCTGAATATCGCCTTCCTTGAGCCGGCCCTTGAGTTCGGCCTGGACCCGGCTCTTGCCGATTCCGGGGTCCGAGATCAGAAACACCGCCTGACCCTGTTGGTCGACCAGCCATTGGGCGCATTGGTCGAGGGTCTTGAGTTCCTGGTCGCGCCCGACCAGCGGTGCCGCCACCGCGCCGGCCTTGCGGGCCTGGCCCTTCAGGCTTCGGGCCTTGACCACCTCGTAGACCGCGACCGGATCTTTCTTGCCCTTGACCTTGATCGGCTCATGGGCGGTGAAGTCGAACAGGCTTCGGATCAGATTGTGGGTGTAACTCGAGATGAAAATCTGTCCGGTTCCGGCGATCGATTCGAGTCGCGAGGCCAGATTCACGGTGTCGCCCATCACCGTGTAGTCCATCTTCTGATCGGAGCCGACGCCGCCTGCGATGACCATGCCGGAATTGATACCGATATGCAGGGTCAGGGGCTTCTCGAGCTTGATCGGCAAATCGTCGTTGTAGTGCTCGAGATCCTTGCGCATGTCGAGGGCCGCGCGCACCGCCAGTTCGGGATCGTTCTCATGGGTGATCGGGGCGCCGAAGATGGCCATCACGCAATCGCCGATGAACTTGTCGACATAGCCTTCGTAGCGGACCACCGTATCGGCCATCAGCTTCAGGCAGCCATTCATGATCGTGGTCACGTCCTCGGGATCGAGCTTTTCGCTCATCGCCGTGAAGCCGGAGATGTCGGCGAACAACACCGTGACGTTCTTGCGCTCGGACTCGATCTCCTGTTCGGCGCCGGCCGGGGCCAGCGCCGGGGCGCCCGCGGAGGGGCGCGCGCCATCGGCCGGGAACGGTGGCAGGGCCGTTCCCGACCGGTGATGAATGCGCGCGCCGCAACCGGCGCAATATCTGTCGCCCTCGACCACGGCCGCGCTGCATCGCAGACAGAACAAATACAGGGCGGCACCGCAGCCGGTGCAGAACTTGGCTTCGTTCCGGTTGTCGCAACCGCAATCAGAACACTTCACGGTCCCACCTTTCCCGTGATCGCCGGGCGCACGCCATAGCCGGCTGACCGGCCCGCCGCCCCGCTCTCATCCGGCTCTCATAATGCGCTTTGGCGCCCGCTTGTACACTATAACACTGGGTTTGGCGCCGGCCACGACCAGAGGTGGGCGGCAAGATCATCGCCGCCCTCTGGCGGCGATCACGGGCAGCGGGTCGAATCGATCAGTCGCGCGGTCGGTCCCCCGGCCGAATCGGGAGGACCGTCGAACGCCAGCAACGACCGATCCGTGGCCTTGAAGCAGTTGCCCGTTATCGAGTCGCAAATCCGCCGCGCCGGCCTCAGTCGAGGCCGGGCCGGAATCCGGGCCGCCATTTCCGGACCCGCCGTTCCTCCGGCCAGGCTATCGAGGTCCACGCCGGCGGCCGCGAGTCCCTGCTCGGCGGCCCGCCGCAGCCACCGGGCCGCTTGGTTCCCATCCTTGGCCACACCGGTCCCGGTCGCATACATCAGGCCGAGCGCGTATTGGGGCTGGGCTAGGCCCTGCTCGGCCGCGCGTCGATACCAAATCGCCGCTTCCTCCAGATTCCGGGGCACGCCCATCCCGCGAAAATAAGAATCCGCGAGGCCCCATTGGGCGGCCGCGTCGCCGGCCAGGGCCAGCGCCCGATAGTCCCGAACCTGGGCGGTGGCACAGCCGAGCGCCACCGCCGGGCCGGACAGGGCCAGCCAGACCACGAGGCCGGCAATCCCAAGGCTAAGCTTGAGCCCGAATCGAACACCATCCATCCGCATGACGCCATGGTAACATGTTTAACCGTCGCCGCGGCGCGCCATGAGCTCGCGGCGACCGGACAACGACGGACGGGAGATCAGGCCATGGCAACGATCAAGGACGCGGCCGGCCGGGCGGTGGTCCTGCAACCGGGCGACGGGCCGTCCTACTGGCAGCCGATGCCGGCCAACGGCTTCAGCGAGATCAAACTGACGCCGGAGAACACCGGATACGGTGCTTTGTCGTCGGGATTTCAGACCATCGCCGCTGGCGGCCATATCCGGGCCCATTCCCACGACGAACAGATCGAGATGCTGGTCTTCTTCCGGGGCCGGGGCCGGGTCGTCGTCGATGGCGAGAGCCACCCCTGCGAGCCCGGCACGACGTTTTTCCTGGGCCCCCATGTCCGCCACCAGATCATCAACGATTCGGACGCCGATCTGGTCATGTTGTGGATGATCTCGCCACCGGGACTGGAAGACTTCTTCGCCACCATCGGCCGCCCCCGTTCCCCCGGCTCACCGGCCCCAGCCCCCTTCGCCCGACCCGACGACGTGACCAAGGTCGAGCACCGAATGGGCTTCCGCGATATCGGGGATTAAGGGGTTCAAAACACCGGTACGATGTCGTCGGGGTCGAAGGCGACGGTCTCGCCGTCGATGCCGATCTCGGGGATGGCCGGGAAGGCGATGCCGTAGGGCTCGATGACCCCTTTCATCCTGAGCACGGCGGCGCGCCAGTTCTCGGCCCGTTGCTCCAGGCTGAGCACACCCAGCCCGGCATCGCGGGCACAGTCCTCGAGCAGCCGGTGGGCCGGGGTGAAGGTCTCGGGCAGGTCCCAGAACTGGTCCGGCGGCTCATAGAGGATGCCGGAGAGAAACACGTAGCCGGCGCGGAGCTGGCGGGTGATCATCAGGCGTTGTTCGTCGTCGAGCGCCGGCAGCAGCTTGCGGATCATGGCCATGCAGATGCCCATATGGCGGGCCTCGTCCTTGCCGATGCAGCGGAACGCTTCCGCCAGAACCGGGATACTGGTGTTTAGATGCATGCCGTGAAACAGGGTCGCGGCCGCCAATTCGCCCATCAGAAAAGACGTGAACAGGATCGCCAGGGGATATTTGCCGATACTGCCCTTGAACCCGGTCCAGTAGCGGGCGCCATTGTGGTAGTACCAACGCACATTGTTCTGGGCCAAGCGACCGAGCGCGGTCTCGGGGGTATAACCGAGCGGGCCGCCGGGGGTGAGGCGCGCGATCACCCGCTGGCAGATTTCCTCGTGATTGACTTCGTCGCGGGTGACCGAGAAGAAGCATTTGCGGACCGGGTCCTCCTCATGGGTCTCGTAACTGTGGATCATGGCCCGGGCGAACACCGCGGGTCCCGAGGAATCGAACACCGAGAGGAGCGCGAACCAATAGGCGATGGCATAGCGCTGATCGGGGCTGAACGACTCCTTCTTCAGGCTCTCCCATTCCAGCAGATGGGGCGCCCAGCCGGGATCGCGGGCGGCCTCGTAGATATCCACGAGCTTGGCGGTCTCGACCGTCCATTGGAGCGGGAAGATGTTATGCTCGGGAAACGGCGGTGGCTCGGTGGTTCCGAACAGAATCTGCTCTGGCTCCGGACGCCCCTCGGCACCAAGCGGTGGCGGCTTCAGCCCGGCGGCCAGCGCTTCCGCCCCCTTGGACGCCTCGGTGCTCATGCACCGGCCCCGGTCATGGCCATATCGTCTCCCGTCGCCGACAATGTCTTGGTCCGGCTCATTCCCCGATATTAGGGTCTCGACAACCGTCAACCAAGCCCGATGGCGGCCACCTTCGAGACTTGCAAATCGAGGCCGCATGGTCGAGGAAACCTCGAGCAAATCATGCGATCGCACGAAGGGAACGCTCGTTATGGCGGTGAGAGGCATTGGCCAGGCTGACGACAGCCCGATTTCAAAGAGTGCGATGCTGTTGGTGACGGCTTGTGCCGTGGTTTCGAAGGATCCGGTTTACGCGCGGACCTTTCAAGACCCCTACGCGGCCTGGTTCGCGGCCGCGATCTCGGACGAAGCGGCCGAGCGCCTGCCGACCCTGGACGACCTGGCGGCACGCGCCGCCTTCATCGAGGAGACCGAGCGCGATCTCGATGGTCTGGTGACCCATGTCGTCTACCGCAAGCCCTGGATCACCGATCGGGTGCGCGGCGCCTTGGAGGCCGGCATCGGACAACTGGTGATACTGGGTGCCGGGTGCGACACATTATCGCTAAGGCTCGAGAAGGCCCTGGCGGGCGTCGAGGTCTTCGAGTTCGACCGGACGCCGGTGATCGACTTTCGGCGCCGGGTGCTCGGACAACATGGCGCCTTGGCCGAAAACGTCCGGCTTCTGACAATCGATTTCGACGAGGACGACCTGGGTACGGTCCTGGGCGCCAACGGCTTCGACCGGGACAAGCCCGCGATCATCGTCGCCGAAGCGGTGGTCGAATATTTAACCGGAGATGGGGTCGAGGGATTGTTCGCTTCCGCGCGCCGGATGGGGGCACCGGACAGCCGCTTGATTTTCACATTCCTGGCCAACAAGGTTTACGAACCGGGCAAGTTCGACACCCTGCGCGATAGGCTCGACGAAGGCGGCGAATCGCTGAAGTTCGGTCTGGTTCCGTCTGAAATCGAGCATTTTCTCGACGCGCGCGGATTTCGTTTCCTTGAAATGGCGACCCCCGAGACGATCGAACGCGAGATCGTCCCGTTGGTTGGCGCGCCGGTCGGGATCATTCCCGGTTGGCATTTGGTGCTCGCCGAGCGCCACATGCGCTGAGCAGACTCTCAGTCTATAAGGTCGGACCCCGGTTCTTGCCGGTGTCGCGGCGAGGAGCCCCCGTGACCGAAGACAACCAAGACCTGCTGCCGTTCCGCTTGTCGATTTGCGGCCTCGACGAGCTGGCCGCGCTCGCCGGCGCCGGGATCAGCCACGTGGTTTCGATCCTGGACCCGGAATGGCCCGATCCGGAGGCGTTTGCGGCCTATCCGGATCACCGGCGCGAAACGTTCCGGTTCGATGACGTGATATACGAGCGGCCCGGCTACGTGTGGCCGCGCCGGGCCGATATCGAGAACATCCTCCGGTTCGCCGGCCGGCTGCCGGGCGAGGCGGTGCACCACCTTCTGATTCACTGCCACGCCGGTGTTTCGCGCTCGACCGCGGCGGCGGTGATCGTGATGGCGGCGCTGAACGGGGGCCGGGAAGCGGAGATGTTCGACCTGATCGACGGCTTGCGGCCCCGAAGCTGGCCCAACAGCCTGATGATCGGCCTCGCCGACGAGATGCTCGACCGCGACGGCGCGCTGCTCGGGGCCATGCGCGCCCACCACGCCCGCGTCGCCGCCCGCCACCCGGACCTGGCCGAAATCATCCGCCTCCACGGCCGCGCCCACGAAGTCCCGGGGTTGGCCCAGCCCCCTACACCTTCGGCTTGAGCGATAATGCCCCGGAGTTGAGGCAGTAGCGGAGGCCGGTGGGGGCGGGGCCGTCTTCGAACACGTGGCCCAAATGGGTGTCGCAGCGGCTGCACAGGACCTCGGTGCGGATCATGCCGTGACTGGTGTCGGTCTCGGTCGCGACAATCTCGGGCGCGATCGGCTGGAAGAAGCTCGGCCAGCCGGTGCCGGAATCATATTTGGTCCCCGAGTCGAACAAGGCCTGGCCGCAGCCCGCGCACAGATAGGTGCCGGAGGTCTTGGTGTTCCAATAGGCGCCGGAGAACGCGGGCTCGGTGCCGTGCTGGCGGCAGATCGCGTATTGCTCTGGGGTCAGGGCCTGGCGCCACTCGGCGTTGGTCTTGGTGACTTTTTCGGTCATCGCCGACTCCTTCAATGGCTGATCACGAAGCTCGAGAACCGGACCGGCAGGATTTCGCGGGTGTGGCTGCGCCCGCTCGGGTCCTTCTCGACCAGAATCAACTGCTGGGCGTCCTCGATCCCGGCCGGGATCACCATCCGCCCGCCGGGCTTGAGCTGCTCGATCAGGGCGGGCGGAATCAGCTTGGGCGCGGCGGTGACCATGATCTTGTCGAACGGCGCATGGTCCGCCCAGCCATGGGCGCCGTCGCCGATTCGAATTGAGATGTTGCGGTAGCCCATCTTGCGATGTCGATGTTTGGCCTCCTCGGCCAGTTCGGGGAAGATCTCGACGGTGTAGACCTGATCGGCGAGCTCGGCCAGGATCGCCGACTGGTAGCCGAGGCCGGTGCCGATCTCGGCCACCGTGTCATCGGGCGCCAACTCAAGAAGATCGGTCATCAGGGCGACGATGAACGGCTGCGATATGGTCTTGCCGCAACCGATCGGCAACGGCGAATCGGCATAGGCGTATTTGCGCATCTCGGTGGGCACGAATTCGTGGCGCGGGACCTTGGCCAGCGCGTCGATCACGGTCTGGTCGAAGTACGGGCGGCCGGTCTCGTCCGCGACCATGCCGGCATGGGCCTTGATCTCGACGATCATCTCCCGGCGCAGCACGGCGAAATCGGAATCGTTCATGACCGTTCCAGCTTAGCGCAGCCTCGGGGCCGCGTCCGCAAAGAATGGGCCAGGGGGCCTGGATTCCCCGGCTCGGCTGGGTAATGCTCGGCACGCGCCTCGCGCCCGCAGGCGGACCTGTCCCCGGAGCCCCGATCGATGCTGGCGAAATTCATCGACTGTCCCCAGTTCTTGGCCGACCTCTACGGCCCCGATTTGCGGCGCATCGTTCCCGACCTGGTGGTCAATGTCGGCGACCCCTCGGAAGCCGAGGCGCTGGCCCTGCTCGCCGATTGCGGGGTGGTCGTGAACGACCATACCCGGCTGAGCGCGGCGATGTTGGCGGCCTGCCCGGATTTGAAGGCGATCGTGTTCATGGGCACCGGTGCGTCGAGCTATGTCGATATGGACGCCGCCGAGCGGCTCGGGATTCGGGTGCGCACGATCAGCGGCTACGGCGACCGGACGGTCGCCGAACATGCGGTGGCGTTGATGTTCGCCGCCGCCCGCAAGGTCGCCGAGATGGACCGGGCGTTGCGCGGGGGCATCTGGGAGACCCGCGACAGTGTCGAGCTGGCCGGCAAGACCCTGGGCGTGATCGGCACCGGCGGTATCGGCCGGGCGATGGCGGAGCTGGGCGCCGGCCTCGGCATGCGGGTGATCGCCTGGAACCGCTCGGGTCTGCCGGCGGGCGTGCCGGCCCAGGCCTCGGGCCTGGACGCGCTGGTTGCCGAGGCCGACGTGATCTCCCTCCATCTCGCGCTGAACGAGGAGACCGAGGGCCTGATCGGGAGCGACCGCATCGCGCTGATGGGTCCGGGGACGATCCTGGTCAACACCGCCCGCGGCGCCCTGATCGACGAGCCGGCGCTGATCGAGGCGCTGGCCGCGGGGCGCATCCGCCATGCCGCGCTCGACGTGTTCGCGGCCGAGCCGCTGGCCGCCGATCATCCCCTTCTCGCGCTCGACAACGTGACCCTCACCCCCCACGCCGGCTTCATGACCGCCGAGGCCTCGGCGCGCCTGCTCGAAATGGCCCTGAACCTGGTCGCCGAAGAGCGCGCGGCGGCGGGTTGAGCCGATAGGTCACTCTTCGATCGTGAACCTCAGATGCCCGTGCGCCTGGCGGAGGGCGGCCTCGACCGTGGCCGGGTCGGCGGCATGGGCGAAGATGAAACCCAGATATTTGCGCCCCTCGGGCAGGGGCACCAGGTTCTCGCCGATCGGAATGGTGATCGTGACATCACCGATGCCGGCGACGGCGCGCGCTCGGCCGAGGCCGTCGATCGCCTTCAGGGTGCCGGCGACGGGGATCGGGATCATCATCACCCCGCCGGCGTCGCGCTCGCGGATCAGGTTGTCCTGGGGCAGGCCGAGGGCGTGGCGCAGGATCACGTCTTCGAGAGAGATGCCGGCGCCGAAACGGAGCGCCCGCGCGCACAGGCCCCCGATCGAGCGCGCGGCCATGTCGACCACCCAGAGGTGGTCGCGGTCATGGCGCAATTCGGCATGGATCGGACCATGATGGAGGCCAATGGCGGCGGCGGCCCGCTCGGTGGCGGCGGCGATCCGCGCTTGCATCCGTGCCACCAGGCGTGACGGCGTGACGTAGAGGGTTTCCTCGAAATAAGGACCGATAAGGGGATCGGGCTTGTCGAACAGGGCCAGTACCCGCAAATGCCCGGCGTCCATCAAACCTTCCACGGCCACTTCCTGGCCGGGAAGATAGTCCTCGATTAGAATCCGCAGTGGATCGTCCGGCCCGAGGAGGCCCGAGACGCGCGCGAAGGCGGCTTCGAATCCGGCCCGGTCGTCGGCGCGAATCACGCCCCGGCCGCCGGCCATGGCGAGCGGCTTGAGCACGCAGGGATAGGTCTGGGCGCGGGCCACCGACCGCGCGTCCTCGGTGGCGCCGACCAGGCGAAAACCCGGTGACGGCAACCCGCCGGCGGCCAGCGCGGCGCGCAGGAGATGCTTGTCCCGGGTCGCCCGGACCGCCTCGATGCCATTGTGGCGAAGGCCCAGCGCCGCCGCCGCGTGGGCGGCGAGAACCACGCCCCCATCATCGACCGCGACCACCGCATCGAACAGGCGGTTGCCGGCATGGGCGGCAATTTGCCGGGCACCGGCCTTTCCGTCGGCGAAGTCGAACCGCGCCACCCCACCGTCGGAGAATGCTTCCGAGGCCTGAGCCCGATCGGTCCCGACCACGACTTCGACCTCGACCGGCAGTCGGCCGGCGGCGGCCATGAAATCGGATGCGCGGTAGGTGTCCGACGGCACCAGCAACAGCAAGCGTTTCATGATGGGCCTTGGGTGAGGCCGATTGTGGCGACAGTGATCAAACGGCGGCGCGCTGGGCCGCGGTCGGCTCGGCGCAGCAGTACCAGGGCTCGCTCATGCGCGGCACCGGCGCCCGAGACCGAGCCGGCGGCAACCAGTCCGGCACCGGGTCGAGCCCACCGGCGCGGCGGGTGAGGGCGACGATCTTGGCGAAGGTCCCGGCACGGTCTTCGCCGATCCCCTCGGCTCCCTCGACCGCCGCCGCGACAGCCTGGCTCAGGGCCTCGACTCGCGGGTCGGGGTTGCGCCAGGGATAACTCAATGCCTCCGGCTGGTAGGGGCCCAGGCCGCGGCGCAACGCGGCCAAGCCGCGCAGACGCGAGCCCTGGGGCACCAGCAGCCGGATCGCGAGCTGGATCGGGGCGACCTCGGCGATCAGGTCGAGAGCCGCGATCTCGCGCAAGAGATCGTGGTAGCCCTCGAGAGTTGTCCAAGGCGTGAACGGAATGAAGGTCGGCGACAGGGTGAGCCCGGCGTCGCGGGCAAGCGCGACAGCGCGCAGGAAATCGACCCGGCTGTGGCCCTTGTCGAGCAGGGCCAGCACCTCGTCGTCGAGCGATTCGACGGCGGTGGTGACCAACAGGCATCCGGTCTCGACCAGGGTCCGGAGATGGCGCCGCTGGCGGAGCAAATGCTCGACCTTGATGGTGGCGTCGTAAGTGATTTCGGGATCGGCCGCGTGCACGGCCCGGACCAGGCGCAGGGCGTGACCGACGCCGTTGAAGAAATCCGGATCGCCGAAGCTGATGTGTCGGGCTCCGGCGGCGATTTGGGTCGCGATATCGGCCATCACCACGTCGTGCTGGACGACGAAGAACCGGCCGTCATAGACCGGCACCACCGGGCAGTGCCGGCACCGGTGCTTGCAGCCCCGGCTGGCCTCGGTATAGCCGCTCCGGCGGTGCTCGTCTCCGATCTGAAGAGTCGCGTAGTTGTCGAGGCCGGGCAGGCCGGCGCGCTCGGGCATCCGGAACCGTTGCTTGGCGAGCGCGACCACTGGCGCCACCGTCGGCGCCTCGGATATCACCTGCCCGTCGTTGGCGACCAACCGGTGATAAAGATCGACCAATGGGGTCTCGAATTCGCCGCCAATAATCGACTGCCCGCCCAGGTCCCGCAGATAGCCGGCGTTCATCGGCGCGTAGAGCCCGTAAAAGCAGAGATGGGCGCCGGGATTGAGGTCGCGGATGCGCGCGATCACGTCGCCGGCGAGTCGGGTCGCGGTGTGCATGGGCAGGTGGATCGCGATCATCCCGGCGGCGGCCACGGCCGCCGCATCGAGGTCTTCGACCGCGAGGTCGTTGCAGGTCACCCGCGCCCCGGCCTGGCGCAGCCACGCCGCGGGCGAGGCCAGCCCGAACGGCTGGTGGCCCAGATCGTAGGTGGACAGCAGCAGGACGTTCATCGGCCGTCCCAATGGCGGCGCGTCGTCGGTGCCGCTATTTCGAGGGCTGATAATAGGGGTTCGTGCCGCCCGCGTGATCGGTCACGTCCAGCACATGAACGATGTCCGGCGCGGCGCGCTTGATTTCGCCCTCGACCCCCTGTTTGAGGGTCACGTCGGCCATGCCGCAGCCCTGGCAGCCGCCCTCGAGCCGGATGTAGACGGTGTCGTCGGTGACGTCGACCAGGGCGATATGGCCGCCATGCATGGCCACCGAGGGGTTGATCCGCTGATCGAGCACGTCGCGGACCGCGAGGCCGGTCGGTGTCTCCAGGCCCGGCTTCGGGATCAGGTCGCGGTGGTCGATGACCTGCTCGACCTCGGCGATGTAGTGGCGGAGCATGTTCTCGATCCCGCTCCTCAGCCCGAACGCGGCGCCGCTCATTTCGAGCGCCACCTTGCCCTCGGAGAAGCCGTGGAACACCGCTTCGCCGCCGTTCTGGGCGAGAGCCGGGCGGACCCGGGAGTCCAGCAAGTCCTTGATCTGGGCGACCAGCTCGGCGTCTTCGGGGGCGAAATCCTCCTCGATTTGGGAGTCATCGGCGCCGGAGGCGGCGGTCACGGCCGGCGCGCCGGACATGAAATGCTCCATGATCGCGCTCAGAATCGCCGGCTTGAGCACTTGCCACTCCGTGTCCCCGGCCTTGGTGACGCTCACCAGATCGACCCCCAACGTGACCGCGACCACATTCTCGATCTCGAACAGCCGCGCCGCCAGCGGCGAGCGCGCGCTCGATTCGCGGTCCGGAAAACTGACGGTTCCGGCGTCCATGACCGTGCGCCCGGGCAGGAATTTGAGCACCGCCGGGTCGGCGTCGGCCTCGGTCTGAATAAACATGGCGACCTCCATCGCGGGGATTTGGTCTCAAGGTCTATAATCGGGGCTTCCGCGCCCAGTTCAACCCCAAGCCCGCCGACGATCAGAAAATCGGATCCGATCGCGTCGCCGTGGTCAGGAATTCGAGCAGGTTGCCGTCGGGATCTCGGAAATATACGGATTGGCCCCACACACCGTCGGCCGCCGGACGCGGCACCGGGCCTTCGATGATTTCCACCCCGCGATCGGTCAAATAATCCACCGCTGCCTCGATATCGGCGTCCCAGCGAAAACACAGGTCGACGGAGCCTGATTCCAAACGGTCGGCCACTATATATGCCGGATCGTCGAGTTTTTGCAGATTGACCACGGCGCCGCCCAGCACGACCTGCATGACCTTGACCTTTCCTTCGCGGTAAGCGGATTCGAACGGCAAGGCACCACCCAGGACATCCCGATAGAAAACAATCGAGCGTTCGATATCGCTTGCCATGATAACGACGTGATCGATGTTGCGAATCGGGATGGCCACTCGCGCTGCCCCTCTGGTTGCCTGGTAATACCGTAGTCCGTCACCAAACCGCTCACAAGCCTTGCCGCGGGCGCGGAATCATGGCAAGGCTCGGGGCCGTGGCAAGGGCCGCCGCCAATGCGAGGAGGTTCGGACGTCATGAGCACGGCGGAGATCGATACCGACTTCGATCAAAGTCCGATCACGGGCTATCACGCCCATATTTACTACGATCCGGCGAGCCGGGAGACGGCGGCGCGGATTCGCGAAGCGCTGGGCGCCAGGTTCGAGGTCGAGCTCGGCCGCTGGCGCGAGGAGCCGGTCGGGCCGCATCCCCAATCGATGTATCAGGTCAAGTTCGCGCCCGCTCAGTTCGCCCTGGTGGTGCCGTGGCTGATGCTCAATCGCGACGGGCTCGACGTGCTGGTCCACCCCTCGACCGAGGATGCCTATGCCGACCACAGCCATCGGGCGATGTGGCTGGGCGAAAAGCTAGTGCTCCGGCTCGACGGCCTGGACTCGCCCAGGTGAGCCAACCTCGGTAGTCGGTCTCGAGCGAGAAGATCGGACGCGGCTTGGGATCGCCGGGGCGGACCGCGCGGCCCTTGGGCGCACACCCCCGAAGGCTAGGCGAAAGCCGACAAAACGGACCGATGTGATTTTGGTCACATATGGACGCGCGGCGCTGTGCGTGAATGGGTCGGTACTCGGGAGCGATCCCGCGAAACCCGGAAGGCGGAAGGCCATGATCGGTCTCGGCAAGTTTCTTGGCTTGATGGTCTTGGCCATGGTCGAACGGATCGATCGGCAATCGATACCGCTGATGTTTCAGAGCCTCGACATTCGGCGCAAGGACGTGATGATGCGCAACGTGGTCCTGAACAGCTTCGACGGTATCATCGCCATCGACGATTCCGGCGCGATCGAGGTGTTCAATCCGGCGGCCGAGCGTATGTTCGGCTACCGCAGCGACGAAATCATCGGCCGGCCGGCGGCAATTCTTTTTCCCGAACTCGAAGGTCCCGAACTCGAAGGTCGGGACAACTCCCAGGCACAGCGCGACGTGCGCGAAATCGATGGCGATCTGCGCGAGATGGCGGGCCGGGGCAAGGATGGCCGCACGTTCCCGGTCGAGATGGCTCTCAGCGAGGTGGCGATCGACGACCGCGGCCTGGTGACCATGTTCGTTCGCGACATCACCCGCCGCAAGGCCCAGCAGCATCGCCTGGAGCATCAGGCGCTTCACGACGCGCTGACCGGCCTGCCCAATCGCACCCTGTTTCAGGATCGGGTTCAGCAGACGATTCTGTCGGCGGCGCGCAACCGGGAATCGTTCGCGGTCCTTTTGCTCGACCTGGATCGCTTCAAGGAAGTCAACGACACCCTCGGTCATCATATCGGCGACCTTCTGCTCCAGCAGGTGGCGACGCGGCTGGGCGACGTCATGCGCGCATCCGACACCATCGCCCGGCTCGGCGGCGACGAATTCGCCCTGCTGTTGCCGGAGATGGAGAACGCCGAGGCCGCCCAGCGGGTCGCCGAGACCATCGTCGAGGCCCTGCAACGCCCCTATGCCCTGGCCGGACTGACCATCGAGGTCGGTTCCAGCACCGGTATCGCCATGTTTCCCGCCCATGGTGACGAGCCCGCGGTTCTGATGCAGCGCGCCGACGTGGCCATGTACGCGGCCAAGCAGGCCGATGCCGGGACTCAAATCTACGACCCCGAGATCGATCGCCACGGTGTTCGCGATCTGACCTTGGCCGGTGAACTGCGCCGGGCCATCGACAACGACCAACTGGTGGTCCACTACCAGCCCAAGGTCGATCTGAGCAAACGGCGGATCATGGGCGCCGAGGCGCTGATTCGCTGGCAGCACCCGGAGCACGGCTTGCTGCCGCCGGGCGATTTCATCGACACGGCCGAAAAGACCGGGTTGATCGAGCCGCTCACCCTTTGGGTGCTGAACACCGCCCTCGCGCAGTGCGCGGCGTGGCGCCGGGCCGGGATCGACATCGAGATGGCGGTCAATATCTCGGCCAAGATGCTGGACGATCCGTCGCTCGGGCCCAAGGTCGAAGGCCTGCTGCGGGCCTGGCGCGTGCCGGCGGAAGTGCTGGTCCTGGACGTGACCGAGAACGCCTTGATCGCCGACCCCGACCACGCCATGGAGACCATCGTCGCCATATCCGAATTGGGCGTGCGGGTCGCCATCGACGATTTCGGCACCGGCTACTCCTCGCTCGCCTACCTGTCCCGGCTTCCGGCCGACGAACTGAAGATCGACAAGAGCTTCGTGTCGGGCATGATCGGCGACGCCAGCAACCGGACGATCGTCCAATCGACCATCGACATGGCTCATAATATGGCTCTCAAGGTCGTGGCCGAAGGCATCGAGAGCGATGCGCTGATCGAGGCGCTGGCCGGGATGGGCTGCGATATCGGCCAGGGCTTCCGGTTCGCGCGCCCCTGTCCGGCCGACAAGTTCGAAGCCTGGCTCACCGAATCGCCGTGGGGCGCCCGCGACATGAACGTCTTGGCCCTGGCCGCATGATTCCTCGCCATCGGGTGGCGGAAGGCGGAAGGCTCGGCTAAGCTCGGCCCCAGTGGCAGGGGCGCTGCTGGGGAATGCCGTGAGCGCGGGAACCAAGTTGCTAATTGCCGGCGCGATGGTCGCCTGGGCCGGCGCCGCGCAGGTCTCGGCGGCGGCCACACTCACCATCGCCTGCGCCGCGGTCGGCATCGAACAGCGGTTGTGCCGGGATGGCGCCGGGGCCTGGGCGGCGCGGACCGGCCATCGGGTCACCCTGATCCAGACTCCGAGCCTCGCCAACGAACGTCTGGCCCTGTTTCAGCAACTGCTCGCCGCCGGCTCGTCCGATATCGACGTGCTTCAGATCGACGTCATCTGGCCCGGAACCCTGGGACGCTATTTCACCGACCTCAGCCCCCATATCGACGCCGAAGTCCGGGCCCGGCACTTCGCGGCGCTGATCGACAACTACACCGTTGACGGCGCGCTCACGGCGATGCCGTGGTATGGCGATGTCGGGCTGCTTTATTACCGGAAGGATCTTCTGACCCGTTACGGCCACGGCGTCCCCGAAACCTGGGACGATCTGGCCGCGACTGCCGCCGCCGTGGTCGCGGCCGAGCGCGCCGAGGACGCCGAGGGCGCGGCGCGGATGGTCGGCTACGTGTTCCAGGGCAAGGCCTATGAGGGGCTGACCTGCAACGCGCTCGAATGGATCGTCAGCCACGGCGGCGCCATTCTGGCGGCGGACGGGTCGCCGGCGATCGACCGGGCGCCGGCGGTCCGGGCGATCGAGACCGCCGCATCCTGGATCGGCGCCATCGCGCCCAAGGGCGTGCTCAACTATGCCGAGGAAGAAGCCCGCGGCACCTTCCAATCCGGCCAGGCGGTGTTCATGCGCAACTGGCCCTATGCCTGGGCGCTGGTCAACGGCGCCGGCAGCCCGGTCGCGGGCAAGGTCGGCATCGCCCCGCTGCCGAGGGGCGAGGGTGGCGAGAGGGTCGGTACCCTCGGCGGCGGCGGGCTCGCGGTCTCCAAGTTTTCCGCCCATCCCGCGCTCGCCGCCGATCTGGTCGCCGATCTGACCGGCTATGACGAACAGATCCGCCGCGCCATCGCCGGTGCCTTCAACCCGACCCTGCCGGCGGCCTATGACGACCCGGACCTGCTTCGCGCCCAACCGATCATGGCGGCGCTGCGGCCGGTGCTGACCGGTGCGGTGGCCCGGCCGGCGCGGATCGCGGGTGACCGCTACAACGCCCTCAGCGCGCTCCTCTGGAACGCGGTCCACGACAGTCTTGCCGGTCGCGGCGACGCCGCCGGCAATCTGGAAGCGGCGGCGCTGCGCATCAAACGCCTGCGCCGCGGCGGGCAATGGTGAGGCCGGCCACGGTCGCGCCGCTTCGCCGGCACCGCACCCGACTGGCCTGGGCGGCGCTGGCGCCGGCGCTGGCGGCGGTCGCCGCGGTCGCCGGCTGGCCCTTGCTCAGAACCCTGTCGCTGGCGTTCACGGACGCCCGGCTGGCGACCATCGAGACGGCCCGGTGGGTCGGGCTCGAAAATTTCGCCTGGACCCTCAGCGATCCGGACTGGTGGCGGGCGGTCTTCAACACGCTGGTGTTCGCGGTCTGCTCGGTGTCTCTGGAGTTGGTGCTGGGGCTGGCCTTCGCCTTGCTGCTGAATGCCGGACTGCGCGGCCAGGGCGCGCTCCGGGCGGTGGCGCTGGTGCCCTGGGCGGTGCCGACCGTCGTCGCCGCCCAGGTGTGGCGGTGGATGTATCACGACGTCCATGGGGTGGTGAACGAACTGTTGCTCGGGCTCGGCGTGATCGCCCAGCCGGTCGCCTGGCTCGCCGATCCGGCGCTGTCCCTGGCGGCGGTCATTCTGACCGACGTCTGGAAGGCGACCCCGTTCGTCACCCTGCTGCTGCTGGCCGGATTGCAGACCATCCCCGCCCCGGTGATCGCCGCCGCGCGGCTCGATGGCGCCGGGCCGCTCGATCTGCTGATCCGGATCATCCTGCCCCTGCTGCGCCCGGCGATCGTGGTCGCGGTACTGTTTCGCGCGCTCGATGCGCTGCGCGTGTTCGACCTGATCTACGTCATGACCAGCAACAGCCGGGCCACCGCCACGGTCTCGATCTACACCCGTCAGGCCCTGATCGACTTTCAGGACCTGGGCGCCGGATCGGCGGCGGCGGTGCTGACCTTCGCCCTGATCGGCATGGTCGCGGTCGCCGCCGTGTTCGCGCTCAGGCCGGCGACCGGGGTGGCGCGATGAGACGCCGCCGCCTGGCCCGGATCGGGCTCTATCTGGGCGCCGGGGCGTTTCTGGCCTTTACCTTGTTCCCGGTCTATTGGGCGGCGGTGTCGTCGCTGGAGTCCGGCGCGGCGCTGTTCACGATCGATTACTGGCCCCGGGATCCGGCTTGGGAGAACTACAGCGACGTGTTCGCCGATCAGCCGTTCGGGCGCAATATCGCCAACTCGGTGATCGTCGCGACCCTGACCGTGGGCCTGTCGCTGGCGCTGGCGGCGGGCGCCGGGTTCGCCCTCGGCCGGGTTTCGTTCCGGGGCCGGCGGCTGATGCTGGCGGTCGTGCTCGCCACCACGATGTTCCCCCAGGTCGCGGTGCTGGCCGGGATGTTCGAGCTGATCCGCGGGCTTGGTCTCTACAACAATCTGGCCGGCCTGGCTTTGTCGTACTTGTTGTTCACCCTCCCGTTCACGGTCTGGGTGGTGACCACCTTCATGCGCCAGGTGCCGGCGGAGATCGAGGCCGCGGCGCTGATCGACGGCGCGCCCCCTTGGCGGGTGGTGTGGTCGATCCTGCTGCCGCTGGTCCGCCCGGGCCTGGTCACGGCCGGGCTGCTGGCCTTCATCGGCGCCTGGAACGAATTCCTGTTCGCGCTCACTTTCACCCTGACCGACGCGGCACGGACGGTGCCGGTGGCGATCGCCCTGATCAGCGGCGCCAGCCAGTACGAACTGCCCTGGGGCCGGATCATGGCGGCCTCGGTTATCGTGACCCTGCCGATCGTCGCCCTGGCGGCGGTGTTTCAGCGGCGCATCGCCACCGGCCTCGCCGCCGGCGCGATCAAGGGCTGATCGATGGCCGCGATCACCCTGGAAGGGGTGAGCAAGCGCTACGGCCCCGTGATCGCCCTGGACGAGATCGATATCGCCATCCCGGACCGCGCCTTGACCGTGGTGGTGGGGCCCTCGGGCTGCGGCAAATCGACCCTGCTCAAGGTCATCGCCGGGCTCGAGGAGGCCGACTCGGGCCAGGTCGCGATCGGCGGCGAGCGGATCGATCACCTGCCGCCGGCGCGGCGCAACGTCGCCATGGTGTTCCAGGCCTACGCGCTCTATCCCCACATGACCGCGGCCGAGAACATGGCGTTTCCGCTGCGCATGGCCGGCCTCGGCCGTGCCGCGATCGCGACCCAGGTGCGGGCGGTGGCCGAGACCTTGCGCATCGCGGACTTGCTCGACCGCAAGCCCGCCGCGCTCTCGGGCGGCCAGCAGCAACGGGTGGCGATCGGCCGGGCGCTGGTCCGCGATCCGGCGGCGACCCTGCTCGACGAGCCGCTCAGCAATCTCGACGCCCAGCTCCGCGCCGACATGCGCGCCGAAATCGCCGGGCTGCAAAAACAATTGGGCGCGACCATGGTGCTGGTCACCCACGACCAGATCGAGGCGATGACCCTGGCCGAGCGGATCGTGGTTCTGAACCATGGCCGCGTCGCCCAGACCGGCGGCCCCCTCGATCTCTACCACCGCCCCGCCAACCGCTTCGTCGCCGGCTTCATCGGCGCGCCGCAGATGAATTTTCTCGATTGCCGGATCACCGCCCTCGGCGCCGACGGCATCGCGGTCGCGCTGGCCGGAGACCTTACTCTCACCATCCCCGCCGATCCCGGCGCGGCGCGGGTTGGTGTTGCGGCGACCCTCGGCATCCGCCCCGAGCATCTGGCCCTTGGCGAAACCTCGGACCCATCGCTTGTTTGCGCCGTCACCCGCGTCGAGCGCCTCGGCGCCAGCGCCCATATCACCGTCGACTCCGCGGCCGGCCCGCTCCGGGTCGCGATTGCCGGCGAGCCGTCGCTCAAAGAGGGCGAATCCCTCGCCCTCGGCCTGGCGCCCGCGCGCTGCCATCTGTTCGACGCCGACGGCATCGCACTGGCGTCGAGAACGCTGTAATACGGGGACAGATGATACGGGGACCGTAATACGGGGACAGTTTACTTAATTGCGCCAAATCATCGCCGCCATAGGGGCCGCGATTATTCCGCCCTCAATCTTCGAAATCCTCGAACCCGCTTCTCAACAGCGGTCTAATTAAGTAAACTGTCCCCGCAATAGGGCAGACGAAACCTGTTCGTTGGATATAATTAAGTAAACTGTCCCCGCAATAGGGGCTGTCCCCGCAATAGGGGAATGATGCTGGCCCCGGGCGGCCCCTCAGGCCGCCGCCGGGACCGTGCCTCGGGCGGTGATGCCGGCTTGCTCGAGGGCGGTGGCGAGGCGGGCGATCTCGGTCGCGTCGAGCTTCATCAGCGGCGGTCGGACCACCGCCCTGGGCAGGCGGCCCAAGAGGACCAGGCATTCCTTCATCCGGTTGTGCATGTCCAGGAACGGCGGCGTGTAGAACGCCTGGACGATCGGCACGATCCGGTCGTTGACCGCCTGGGCGCGGGCCAGGTCCTTGGCCCGCACCGCGTCCCAGAGCGCGACCTGCAGGTCCGCGATGACGCTTCCCGCCCCCGACAGCAGCCCGTTGCAGCCCATCACCAGGGACGACATCAGCCATGCCGAATGGGTGCTGAGCACGTTGACCGGGCGCGGCAGGGATTGAAGGGCGCGGATATGGCGTTCATGGAGCATCGGATCGTTGCACCAATCCTTGATCGCGCGAATCCGGGGGATGGTCTCGACCAGCTCGAGCAGGGTCTCGAACGGCGTGCCCAGGCCGCCGGCCATCGGATACTGGAACAGGATGATCGGCAGGTCGGTGGCTTCGGCGATGGTCTCGAAATGGACCCGCGCCATCTCCGGGCGGAGCTGGCCGCCCATGGCCATGGAGTTGGGCGGAAACACCAGCAACGCGGCGGCGCCGTGGCCGGCGGCTAGGCGGGCGAGGTCGGCGGCCCGGGCGCTGCCGTCGGCATAGATGCCCGAGATCACCGGAACCCGCGCCCCGATCTCGTCCATGGTGATGCCCAGCAGCCGGTCCTGCTCGGCGAAGCTGCAGGCATGGACTTCCGAGGCATGGGCGTTGACCGTCACCGCCGAGATACCGGCGACCGAGGCGACATCGCGCAAATGGCCGCGATAGGCGGCCTCGTCGATCTCCCGGTCATCGTCGAAGGGCAGCAGGCAGGCGGGAATCACCCCTTGGGGCCGGTCATCCTCGAAGCGCGCCATGGCTCCAAGCCTCCTCATTTCCTGATCCGATCCCCGCCATGGTAGCACCCCGCGCCAGGCCGGTCATCCGCCGCGAAACGGGGTTGTCGCTAGCAGGTGATATGTCCGGTTTATGTAGCACATGATCTGTCCGGTTTATGTTCGAGCCTTTT
>CAJWQN010000004.1 GCA_913045505.1 uncultured Rhodospirillaceae bacterium
CGGCGTGCCGGTGATCGAACTGCACGCCGAGGCCCGCGCCACCGGTTTGTTCACGCTCTCCGGTGAAGGCCGCGGGCCGGGCGTCGGGACCGGGCCGGCCGCCGCCGGCGACATCGCGCTCGTGCTTCACACCTCGGGCACCACCTCGCGCCCGAAGATCGTGCCTCTCAGCCAGGCCAATGTCGCCGCCTCGGCGCGTCATATCGGCGCCACCCTGGCCTTGGTCCCCGAGGACCGGTGCCTCAACATCATGCCCCTGTTCCATATCCACGGGCTGATCGCGGCGGTGCTGTCGTCGCTGGCGGCGGGCGGGTCGGTGGTCTGTACGCCGGGCTTCAACGCGCTCAAGTTTTTCGGCTGGCTGGATGCAGACCGGCCCAGTTGGTACACGGCGGTTCCGACCATGCACCAGGCGATCCTGGCGCGGGCGCCCCGCAATCGCGACGTGATCGAACGGGCGCGGTTGCGGCTGATACGCTCGTCGTCGGCGTCGCTGCCGCCTCGGGTCATGGCCGAACTCGAGGACATCTTCGGATGCCCAGTGATCGAATCCTACGGCATGACCGAGGCCGCGCACCAGATGGCCAGCAACCCGTTGCCGCCAGCCACGCGCAAGCCGGGCACGGTCGGGATCGCGGCCGGGCCGGAGATCGCGATCATGGACGCCGACGGCGCCCTCGTCCCCGCCGGCGAGATCGGCGAGGTGGTGATCCGGGGCCCGAACGTGAGCGCCGGCTACGAGAACAACCCGAAGGCCAACGCGGAAGGGTTCAGCGACGGCTGGTTCCGGACCGGCGATCAGGGAATGCTCGACGACGATGGTTATCTGACCATCACCGGGCGGTTGAAGGAGATCATCAACCGGGGCGGCGAGAAAATCAGTCCGCGCGAGGTCGATGAGGTGCTGATGGACCATCCCTCGGTTGCCCAGGTGGTCACGTTCGCGGTTCCCCACGCCAAGCTGGGCGAGGACGTGGCGGCCGCGGTGGTGCCGCGCGACGGTGCCTCGATCGAGGTCGCGGCGCTGCGCGAATTCGCGGGCCTTCGTCTGGCCGACTTCAAGGTGCCGCGCCGGATCGTGGTCCTCGACGAGATTCCCAAGGGCTCGACCGGAAAATTGCAGCGGATCGGCCTGGCTCGGAAGCTCGGGCTGGCCCGGAAACTCGGTCCGGCCACTTGAAGATCTGTATTTTCGGGGCCGGCGCGATCGGCGGCTATTTGGGCGCCAAGCTGGCCAAGACCGGGGCCACTGTCACCCTGATCGCGCGCGGCCCGCATCTGGAGGCAATCCGCCGCGACGGCCTGCGCCTGATCGGTGACGGCGAGACGATCACCGCCAAGGTTCCCTGCACCGACGATCCGGCCGAGGCCGGGCCGCAGGATTACGTGATCATCGCGCTCAAGGCCCATTCGGTGCCGGCGATCGCCGAGCGCCTGGCGCCATTGCTGGGGCCGGAGACCGCCGTCGTGCCGGCTGTCAACGGCGTGCCCTGGTGGTATTTCCACAAGCTCCCCGGCCCGTGGGAGGGCCGGCGCCTGGAATCGGTCGATCCGGACGGCGTCCAATGGCGCCATATCGGGCCCGAGCGGGTGATCGGCTGCGTCGTCTATCCGGCGGCCGAAATCGTCGAACCGGGGGTGATCCGCCACATCGCTCTCGACCGGGTGCCGATCGGCGAGCCCGACGGATCGCGCACCGAGCGCGCGACGGCGCTGAGCAAGGCGATGATCGCGGCCGGCATCAAGGCCCCCGTGCGCCCTCGCATCCGCGACGATGTCTGGATCAAGCTGTGGGGCAACATGGCGTTCAATCCGGTCAGCGTGCTCACCGGCGGCACCTTGGCCGAAATCGCCCTCGATCCGGCGGTGCGGTCGGTGGTGCGGGCCTTGATGGTCGAGGCCCAGGAGATCGGCGAAAAGCTTGGCGCGAAGTTCCCGATCGGGGTCGAGAAGCGAATCGACGGTGGCGCCGAGGTCGGCGATCACAAATCCTCGACGTTGCAGGACTTCGAGAAACGCCGGCCCCTGGAGATCGACGCGCTGATGGGCGCGATCGCCGAACTGGGCCGGCTGGTCGGCGTCGCGACCCCGACCATCGACATGATCTACGCCCTGGTCCGCCAGCGCGCCAGCACCGCCGGCTGCTATCCCGAACAGACCCTGATCAGGTGACGGCGGTGAGATGCCGGTCGAATTCGACCGCCGTCATCCCCGCCGATTCTGCCGCGTCGCGCACCTGATCCAGGGTCTTGGCATCGAGCGGGATGCCGTTGGCCTGGCGCTCGGCTCTTGAATGGCGCTCGACCTCGCCCGGCAGCAGGATTTCGCCCTCCGGCGTCATGGGAGGCGACGCGGTGACGTAGCCGAACAGGCGATCGAGGTCTTCGCTCATGGCGTCGATGCCGGCCATGGGCTCGGGGTCGATCAGGATCGAGAGCAGGTTGTTGATCGTCCGGTCGGCGGTGGGATTGTCGGGATGGCCGGACATGCCGCCGGTCAACGCGCCGGCCAGGATTTCGACGAAGATCGACAGGCCATGGCCCTTGTAGCCGCCGATGGTGGTGAGCGCGCCGGGCGGGTCGGTGTAGAACGCCTCAGGATCGCGGGTCGGGCGGCCCCGGTTGTCGATCATCGCGCCCTCGGGTAGCAGCGCGCCCTTGTTGCGCGCGACCCGGACCTTGCCGGCCGCGACCGTGCCGGTCGACATGTCATGAATGATCGGCTCCCGCCCCGGCCGCGGCACCCCCATGGCGATCGGATTGACCGAAAGCCGCCGGTCGGTGCCGCCATGGGGCGCGACCTGAATGCCGGCGCCCGTGGTGTTGGCGAAATGGAGCGAGACCAGGCCCGCTTGGGCGGCCTGTTCGGCCCAGGCCCCGATCCGCCCCATATGGCCGGCGTTGCCGACACCGACCACGGCGACCCCATGAGCGCGCGCCCGCGCGATGCCGAGATCGATCGCCTCCTTGGCGATGACCTGACCGAACCCCTGCTGGCCGTCGAGGGTTAGAAGCGCGCCCGCGTCCTTGACGATCTCGATATGGCTATCGGGCGAGACCTTGCCCGCCCGAATCAGGTCCACATAGGGTTTGACCCGGATCACACCATGGCTGTCATGGCCCATGAGATTGGCTTCGATCAAATGATCGGCGACCAGCCTCGCTTCCTCCGCCCCGCAGCCGACACGCCCGAAGATCGTAAGCACCCCACGATGGAGAGGTTCGGCGGCGATATTCATCTGAGTGCCTTTCTTCTGACGTGTTCGGAGCGAAAGACGGAGAGCGGCCATGTCCGGACACCGCCGAAACGGCCTTCGAATTCTAGCTTAAGTCCACCCCCTCCGGCTCATCGGGGATGTCCAGGCCAGCCTTGCCGAGGCCCTCGAACAAGTTCTCTGCGTGGTCATGGCGCCACCATACCGCGCGTTTGACGAACTGGAGCGAAACGTCGGGCTCCCGTCGCCGCATCTCCTCCAGCGCACGTTCCGCTTCCTCGAGTCGTCCGAGGTGAGCGAGGGCCGAGGCCAGGAGCGCATATGGCCAGAACCCTATTCCAGTAGGTCTTCGGCTCGCCTTTTGAGCCCATTCGATGGCCTGTTCATAGTCATGCGTCAGAAAGCAGGCCACGGACCGGATCGCATCGTAAAAGCCATGCAACGGATCGTGAGGGCTCAAACGCGCCGCGGCGTCCGCTTCTCGCATTGCCTCCTCCGGCTTGTTGACGGAAATCATGGCGAGAGCCAAACCATGATGAGCGAGAGCGAAATTCGGGTTGAGGTCGATGGCGGTACGTATTTCATCGATCGCCGCTTGGTCCTCGCCGGCAAATGTGTAAACCCGGCCCAACGCGGTGTGACCGAAAACGTCCTTTTCGTCCTCGGCGACCGCCCTTCGGGCGGCGTGCCGCGCTTGGTTCAGTGTTTCGGTCCGATCCTTGCTGAAGCCGAGGTTCACCGCCAAGATGTGGGTGTACGCCAGCGCCGCGTGAGCCGCGGCGAAACTCGGATCAAGCGTTATCGCGCGCTCAAAGAGCCGCCGTGCTTCCCGGTTTTCGTCCTTGGTTAATCGATACAGGCTCCACAGGCCGCGCTGGTAACTCTCCCATGCATCGAGGTTTTCGGGTGGCTTGCGGCGCGCGCGCGCGCGCTCCATCGCGTCCAGTTCCGGTCCGATCGAGATAACGATCGCCTCGGTGATCTCGTCCTGGAGGTCGAATAGGTCGGTGAGCTCGCGGTCGTATCGTTCGGCCCAAACATGGTTGCCGGTGGTCGCGTCGATCAACTGCGCGGTCACACGCACCCGATTCGCGCCCATGCGTACGCTACCCTCCAACACATAACGCACGCCCAGCTCTTTCCCGACTTGCCTCACGTCGACCGCCTTACCCTTGTAAGTGAAGGTCGAGTTGCGGGCGGTGACGAACAGCCAGCGGATGTGGGACAACGACGTGATCAAATCCTCGGCGATGCCCTCGGCGAAATACTCCTGCTCCGGTTCACCGCTCAGATTGTCGAAGGAAAGGACGGCAATCGATGGTTTGTCAGGAAGGGGCAATGGTTTGTCGGGGCCGGCAGGTGTCTCCGTGGACGTGGTTTCGGTCGAGACGCGGTAGGCCCGCACCGGCCGCGCGATGTTCTTGACCTCGTGTTCGCCGATGTCCTCGAAGCCGAGAGCTGTCTTGCCGTCCACCTGGCGGAAGATGTCCTCGGATATGGTGACGCCGCCGGGCTCGGCGAGCGCTTCGAGTCGCGCCGCGACGTTGACCCCGGAGCCATAGACCGAGCCGTCGGCCTTCTCGATCACGTCGCCGAGGTTGACGCCGATGCGAAACCGCATGCGCTTCCGTTCGGCCAGCGCGTCGTTACGGCTGCCCAGGTCATCCTGGATATCCATCGCCGCCGCGACCGCCCCGATCGCGCTCGGGAACACGGCCAGCACGCTGTCGCCGGCGGTATCGACGACTCTCCCATCATGCTGGTTGACACGCTCTCGGAACACCGCCCGATAATCATCCAGCGTGGTCACGGTGGCCCGCTCGTCGGCCTCCATGAGCCTTGAATAGCCGGCAACGTCGGCCACGAGAATCGCGGCCAGTCTCTGATCCGCTTTCGGGTCCGCCAAGAACGGTCCTCCCCAACCGCATGCTACGCACCGCCGCGCTTGGCCACAAGTTGGGTCATCGCGCCCCTCGCCCCAGCGTCGTTGGCGGCGGCATAATGTGGTAACGTTGCCGGCGACCATTGCGCGGTCGGGAGTGGTGGGATGCCGGCGGATACCCGCAAGGGCTTGAAATTCGTGGTCGTCGATGACGATCAGATGATATTGAACCTGCAGGCCAAGCTGCTCATGAAGGCCGGGCACAGCGTGGTCTGCGAGAATGACAGCACCAAGGCGATGACGCAGATCAGGGCCGAGCGCCCGGACTGCGTGATCACGGACCTGATGATGCCCGGGGTGACCGGGTATCAAATCGTCACCGACATCAAGGCGGACGCGGACCTCAAGGAGACCTCGGTCATCGTGGTCAGCGCCAAGGCGTTCGATTTCGACCGCCGCCAGGCGCTCAAGATGGGCGCCGACGGTTTCTTCCAGAAGCCGATCGACCCCAAGACCTATGCCAAGGCCATCGAGGACATTCTCTCCGACACCATAGAGATGACGCCGTGGGGCGTGCGCGGCACCCTGCCGGTGGCCGGCGAGCGCGCCTTGCGTTACGGCGGCAACACCTCTTGCGTCTCGCTTCGGTTCCCCAGGAACCGGACGTTCATTTTCGATGCCGGCACCGGGATAAAGGAGCTCTCCAACGCGGTGCTGGCGCGGGACGGCGGCAAGCTGGCGGCCAAGATTTTCATTTCCCATCCCCATTGGGACCACATCAACGCGCTGCCGTTCTTCGTGCCGCTCTACATCGCCGGCAACGAATTCGAGATTCTGGGCGTCTCCCATCCCCACGCCACCACCCGCGAGCTGATCTCGGCCCAGATGGACGACGTCTATTTCCCGATCACGCTCAAGGAATTCGGCGCCCGGGTCTATTTCCGGGATATCGAGGAAGGCACCTACACGATCGACGGAATCGCGGTCACGACCATGTTGCTCAGCCATCCCGGCAACTGCCTGGGCTATCGGATCGACTACCATGGCCGATCGGTGTGTTATGTGACCGACAACGAACTGTTCCTGCCCGATTCTCCCCACTACAACCTCCGCTACGTGGAAGATCTGGCGCGCTTCGTTTCCGGCACCGACGCCCTGATCACCGACTGCACCTATCTGGACGAGGACTATCCGTCGAGGGTGGGTTGGGGTCACTCCTGCGTCAGCCAGGTGGTCGACCTCGCCGCCCGGGCCGAGGTCAAGACGCTCTACCTGGTCCACCACGATCCGGATCAGAACGACGCCGCGATCGACGCCAAGCTGGCATCGGCCCAGGAGCAGTTGGCGAAAGCGAACCCGGCCGTGTCCTGCCTGGCGCCGCAGGAGGGCGAGACCTTCAAGATCTAGGATGCTGGCGCGGTAAGCATGAAGGATGAACAATGCATGACCTGGCGATCCGCGACGGCCGCGTGATCGACGGAACCTAAAACAACGATAAATTCCATCCATGGAATGGTCGTCTAAAAGTACAATGTCCCCATTTCTTTCAATGTCCCCATTTCTTAGGAACGAGGTTCATGGCCGACGAAACATGGAACAACGACAGATTCCATCCATCGAATGGTCGTATTAAGAGCAAATCCCGAGCGGATCGAATCGATCCGCGACGACGTATTTGCTCGAGAACGAACGATTAGAGCATTTTCCGACCTGAATCTGCCGTCGAAAAATGCTCTAAAGTACAATGTCCCCGTTTCCATGGATTATCCTGGACAGGCTGGATCCGGGCAAACCTCCTTGGAAGACGCGCTAGCGGTTGAACGGGTAGCCGCGCGGCACGTCCTTGAGCCGAAGATGGCGCGGGCCAAGATCGTCGATGGCGGCGCCGACCAATCTCAGGTCCCGTTCGATCTCGCTTCGAAACACGCCCAGCGCGCGCGCGACCCCGGCGCCACCGCCGGCGGCGAGGCCGTAAAGATAGGGCCGGCCGACCATGCAGGCCTTGGCGCCCAGGGCCAGCGCCTTGACCACGTCGGTGCCCCGGCGGACGCCGCCGTCGAGGATCACGTCGGCCCGCCCGGCCACCGCGTCGACAATCTCGGGCAGCACGTCGATCGGCGCCGCAGCTTGGTCGAGTTGGCGGCCGCCATGGTTGGAGACGATGATCCCGGCCACCCCGATGTCGATGGCGCGACGGGCGTCTTCCGCGCTCAGGATTCCCTTGATCGCGAACGGGCCACCCCATTCCCGGATCATCCAGGCGGCATCGTCCCAGGTCACCGATCGGTCAAACTGGCTGTCGACATAGCGCATCATGGTCCTGAGATCGCCATCCGCGCCCGGCGCCTTGCCGACCACGTTGGCCATTTCCAACGGCGGCCCGGCGAGCAGACCGAGCCACCAGCGCGGGTGCCAGGCAAGGTCGAGGACAAGGCGCGGGGTGAACCGTGGCGGCACCGTCAAGCCGTTGTGCAAGTCGCGCTGACGGTTGCCCAGCACCTGGACGTCCACGGTCAGGCACAATGCCTGAAAGTCGGCGGCGCGAGCGCGGGCGATGAAATCGCGGACCAGTGAGCGATCGCGCCAGACGTAAATCTGAAACCATTTCGGACCCTGGGTCAGGGCGCCGATCTCCTCGATCGAGACACTCGAGGCGGAGGACAGGGAATAGATGATCCCTGCCTTGGCGGCGGCGGCGGCCACCGCGCGCTCGCCGTCACGATGGAAAATCCGGCTCATTCCGGTCGGCGCCAGGATCAGCGGATAGGCGATGTCCTGGCCCATCACCGTGGTCGTCATGGCGAGGTCCGCGACGTCGGTCAGCACTTCCGGCACCAGGTCGTAACGGCCGAATCCGGATCGGTTGCCGCGCAGCGTCACTTCGTCCTCGGCGCCGCCGTCGATGAAGTCGAACACCGCCCGTGGCAGGCGCCGCCGGGCCGCCGCCCGCAGATCGCCGATATCGTGACAGGACTCCAACGGATTCATGCCAAGGGTTCCGATCGTCCGAGAAGGTCGAGCACGGCCGCGCGAATGCCCCGGCCGCTCATGCCGTAGCGGTCCCGAACCCTATCGGTCGGGCCGACGACCGCGAATTCGTCGGGCATGCCGACCATCCGCATCCGGCTGGGATGTTCCCGCGCCAGAAGTTCGGCCACCGCCCCGCCCAGCCCACCGGTCAGATGATGCTCCTCGGCGGTGACGATGCCACCGGTCTCCGCCGCCGCGGCCAGAATCGGATCCCTGTCCAGAGGCTTGAGAGTGTGCATGTTCACCACCCTGGCATCGATTCCCTGTGCGGACAAATCGGCGGCCGCCTCCAGGGCCGGCGCGACCAGGGCGCCGCAGGCAATGACCGTGACGTCCGATCCGTCACGCAGCACATCGGCCTGGCCGATCCGAATCGATGCCACCACCGGCGTGACCGCCGGCTCCTCGACTCGCCCGCCCAGCCGAATATAGACCGGACCATCCAGATGTTCCGTCGCCAAAGTGGCGTGCCACGCCTGATGGGCGTCCGCCGGGACCACCACCGTCATGTTCGGAAGCGCCCGCATGAGCGCCAGATCCTCCAGCGCGTGGTGGGTGCCGCCGGCCACGCCCAGGGAAATGCCGCTGGCGGCGGCGCCGATGACCACCCTTTGATTGGCATAGGCGACGTCGTTGCGAAGCTGCTCCAAGGACCGCGCGGTGATGAACGGCGCGTAGCCGCAGACAAACGGACGCAAGCCCGTGGTCGCCAGGCCGCTCGCGATCCCCATGGCGTTCTGCTCGGCGATCCCGACCTCGATCAGCCGTTCCGGGAACCGGTCGGACAGGTCCCTGAGGCCGATCAAATCCAGGGTATCGGCGGAGACGGCGACCACCGAGGAATCGCGCGCCGCCAGTTCGGTCACGGCCAAGCCGAACGCCAGGCGCGACTGGTTGGCCGCGCGCCCGACCCAATCGGGCGCCGCGACCGGGTCGTCGTCGACGGTGCTCATTGAGCGTCTCCGAGTTCGTCGAGGGCGTTCCGGTAGACCTCGTCGGTAACCGCGTTGACGTGCCACAGATGGCTGTCTTCGGCGAAGCCGGCACCCTTGCCCTTGACCGTATGGGCGATCAGCAGTGAGGGCTTGTCGGGCGCGTAGGGAAGCGCATCAAAGGCATCGACGATGGCGCCGATGTCGTGGCCGTCGATCTCCCGGACTTCCCAACCAAAAGCCCGCCATTTGTCGGCCAGCGGATCCAGACCCAGCACCGCCTTCACCGGCCCGCTCTGCTGGATCTTGTTGAAATCGACGATCGCGGTGAGATTGGCGAGGCCCATATGCGCGGCGGCCATGGCCGCTTCCCAGTTGGAGCCTTCCTGGAGTTCGCCGTCACCAAGCATCACCAGGGTCCGGAAATCCCGACCCTGGAGCTGGGCGCCCAGCGCCATGCCGATGCCGACCGCCAGACCGTGGCCCAGGCCGCCGGTGCTCATCTCGACCCCCGGCGCCTTGATGTCGGGATGCATGCCGAGCAGCGATTCGAAGCCGTAGAAATCGTCGAGCAGGCTTTCATCGAAAAATCCGGATTGGGCCAATACGGCGGCGAGCGCGGCGTTGGCGTGACCCTTTGACAGCACGAAACGGTCGCGCGCCGGCCAATCGGGCTGGTCGGGGCGGATCGCCAAGTGGTGGAAATAAAGCGCCGCCAACAGGTCGGCCGCCGACAGCGAGCCGCCCATATGGCCCGACCCAGCCGCATGAAGGGCGCGCCATATATTGCGCCTCAGGCGCAAGGCCGCCTCACGCAGGCCCTGAAGCTTTGCCTCCCGATTGCTGAGCATGGCGATCTGTCCCTCCCGCGCCAACGACCCCGGTTGCCTAATAGCCAATGGCGCAGCCGTCCTTGCGCGGATCGGAGCCGGCGGTCAGCACGCCCGTATCCCAGTCGATCCATACCGCTTGGCCGCCGCCGAGCGGAAAACCTGCCTCGACCACGTCGTGGCCGAGAGCGGCCAGGCCCCTGGCGACTTCCGGCGCCACGCCGCGCTCGACACGGAGCTCGCCGTTGTAGGCGAAGCAACGGGGCGCGTCGAGGGCCTCCTGGATATCCATGCCGAAATCGAGCATGTTGGTCACGAAATGGGCATGGCCCACGGGCTGGAAATGGCCGCCCATGACCCCGAACGGCATCACCGCCCTCTCGTCCACCTTGATCATGCCCGGAATGATCGTGTGCATGGGCCGCTTGCGCGGCGCGATGCAGTTGCGGTGGCCCGCCTCGATCACGAAGCCGGTGCCGCGATTGGAGAACAGCACGCCCGACTCCGGGCTGACCAGGCCGCTGCCATAGGACTGGAAAATCGAGTTGATGAACGAAACCGTGTTGCGGTCGCGATCGACGACGCTCAAGTAAACCGTGTCGCCATGGCCGACCTCGCCGGGCTCGGGCAAATCACCCAGGACAGAATCGGGCCGGATCAAGGCCCTGAGGCCGGCGGCATAATCCTCCGAAAGCAGATGATCGACCGGAATTTCGGCCTGGGTCGGGTCGGCGATGAACCGGGCGCGGTCGCGATAGGCGAGCCGGGCCGCTTCGGCCTCGAGATGCAGCCGTTCGACACCCACGGGGTCCAGGGCGGTGAGATCGAAGCCCCGGAGGATGTTCAGAATCTCCAGCGCCACCAGCCCTTGGCCATTGGGCGGGCATTCCAGAATCTGGTGGCCCCGATAGTCGGTCGCTATGGGAGTTACGTAATCGGCGGTCGCGGCGGCGAAATCGTCGAGGGTGTGGAGACCGCCGAGCCGCCGGAGATAGCCGACCATGTCGTCGGCGATCGCTCCGGTGTAGAACCCGTCGCGGCCTTCCTTGGCGATAACGCGCAGGGTCCGGCCCAGTTCCGGCTGGCGATGGATCGTCCCCGTGGCCGGCGCCTGGCCGCCGGGCAGAAAAATCCGCTTGGCGTTGGCATCGGCCCCGAGCTTGTCGTGCTGCGCTTGCCAGACCTTGGCGATCACCGAATGCACCGGATAGCCGTCCTCGGCGAAGGCGATGGCCGGCCGCAACAGCTCCTCGAGGCCGAGTCGGCCATGGTCGTCGCTGAGTTTCTGCCAGGCCGCGATGGCACCGGGAACGGTCACCGAATGGGCGCTCTGAGATCCGATCCGGTCGATCCCCTGATCCTGATACCAGTTCAGTTCGGCCGCCGCCGGGGCCCGCCCGGAGCCGTTGATCGCGATCACCTCGCCCGAACCGCCGGGCACGTAAAGCACGAAGCAGTCGCCGCCGATGCTGGTCGATTGGGGCTCGACCACCCCCAGCACGGCCGCCGCCGCGATCGCCGCGTCCATCGCGTTGCCGCCGGCGCGGAGCATGTCGATCGCGGTCAGGGTCGCCGCCGGATGCGACGTGGCGGCGATTCCGTTGGTGGCGTGCACCGGCGACCGGCCGGGCAACTGAAAATCGCGCATGAGTTCGAGCCTTCACAACTGCGTTGCCCGGAGCCTGCCATAGGGCGGCGCAAGGGGCCGGAGATTACCCCTAATCTTCGAGATATTCGCGGACAATCGTATCGAGATCCCCGCAGGCCATGCAATTGGACCAGGCAACTGACCACCGCGCCGACGGCGCCGACTGACAAGAGAATTGGGCGGCCTTCAGCAGGCGTCGGGGGGCCGGAGCGGATCGATCAGGCGGCCAGCGCCGATTCCAGATCGCCGATCAGGTCGTCAACGGCCTCGATTCCCACCGACAGGCGAACCAGGCCGTCGCCGATGCCGAGCTTGGCCCGTTCCGAGGCCGGCACCGAGGCATGGGTCATGATCGCCGGGTGCTCGATCAAGCTCTCGACGCCGCCCAGGCTTTCGGCCAGCGCGAACAGTTCGCAGCGCTCCAGAAACCGCCGCGTGGCGGCGAGCCCGCCCTCGAGCTCCGCGCTCACCATGCCGCCGAACCCGTCCATCTGGCGCGCCGCCAGGCCGTGCTGGGGGTGGCTCGCCAGGCCCGGATAATGGACCCGCGCGACGCGCGGATGGGCATCCAGCCAGGTCGCGATCTCCAGCGCGCTGGCGCAATGGCGGGCCATGCGCAGCCCCAGGGTCTTGACGCCCCGGTTGGCCAGAAAACAGTCGAACGGACCCGGTACCGCGCCGATGGCGTTCTGAAGATAGCCGAGTTGCCGGACCAGCTCGGGTCGGTCGCCGACCACCACGATGCCGCCGACGATATCGGAATGGCCGTTGAGATACTTGGTCGCCGAATGGACCACCGCGTCGAAACCATGCTCCAACGGTCGCTGCACCCAAGGGCTCGCGAAGGTGTTGTCGGCGACCGTGATCAGGCCCCGCCGTCGACCGACGTCCGCGATCAGGTCCAGATCGACCAGTTTGAGCAGAGGGTTACTCGGCGTCTCGACCCAGATCATCTTGGTCTCCGGCCTTATCGCCGCTTCCAGCGCCACCCGGTCGTCCAGATCGATCAGGGTGAACGCGAGGCCCGCCGACCGCTTGCGCACGTTCTCGAACAACCGGTAGGTGCCGCCGTAGAGGTCGTCCATGGCGATCACATGGGCGCCCGCATCCAGGCACTCCAGGATGGTCGCCGTGGCCGCCAGACCGGACGCGAAGGCGAAGCCCGCCTGCCCGCCTTCCAGGTCGGTGACGCAACGTTCATAGGCTTGGCGGGTCGGGTTCTGGGTGCGCGAATATTCGTAGCCCTTATGGACGCCCGGGCTGTCCTGAACATAGGTCGAGGTGGCGTAGATCGGCGTGATGACGGCCCCGGTCGACGGGTCCGGCTGCTGCCCGGCATGGATCGCGCGGGTGTCGAAGCCGAGCCGGTTGTCGGGTCTGGTCATGGCCCATATTAGGAGGATTCCCACGGCCAATGAAATCATCAACTGTGGACGGTCGGGCGCGCCCCTGGCAGGTTGTCCGTGCCGCGCCTGGCTGAGCAGGGAGAACCGGAATGGGCGATCGGATACGGGTGGGCTCCGGGGCCGGCTATGCCGGCGACCGCTGGGACCCGGCGGTGGAGTTGGCGGAACATGGCGGGCTGGATTTCCTGGCGTTCGAGTGCCTGGCCGAGCGCACCATCGCCCGCGAAAATCTGGCCCGCCATCACGACCCGGACAAGGGCTACAACCCATTGCTCGCCGAGCGCATGCGCGCGGTCCTTCCGGCCTGCGCCGCCCGCGGAATCCGTGTGCTCAGCAATATGGGCGCGGCCAATCCGGAGGCGGCCGGGCGCCGGATCTGCGAAATCGCCGCGGAAGAAGGACTGGCCGCCCTGCGCACCGCCGTGGTGCTGGGTGACGACGTGCAAGCGATCGTCGCCGGGATGCCGGAACTGGCCTTGCTGGAGACCGGCGATCCGCTGGAATCGATCTTGCCGCGCATGGCCTCGGCAAACGCTTATCTGGGCGCCGATTCGATCGTCGCCGCTCTGCAGACCGGCGCCGATGTGGTGGTGACCGGCCGGGTCGCCGATCCGTCCCTGTTCCTTGGGCCGCTGCTCTACGGGCTTGGCTGGTCCTACGATGATTATCCCATGCTCGGCCAAGGCACCGTGGCCGGCCATCTGCTGGAATGCGCGGGCCAGGTTACCGGAGGCTACTTCGCCGATCCGGGCAAGAAGGACGTGGCCGGCCTGGCGCGGCTGGGCTTTCCCCTCGCCGAGGTGGCCGTAAACGGTGACGTGGTGATCACGAAGGTCGCGGGTTCGGGCGGGCGTGTCGATACGATGACCTGTACCGAGCAGCTTCTCTATGAAATCGGCGATCCCGCCCAATACATCACCCCCGATTGCGTGCTCGACATCACCGAGGTGCATTTCGCCGCCGACGGCCCCGACCGGGTGCGGGTGCTGGGCGCCAGGGCGCGGCCGCGCACGCCCACCTACAAGGTCAGCGTCGGCTATTTCGACGGCTTTATCGGCGAGGGCCAGATGTCCTACGGCGGCATCAACGCCGAGGCGCGGGCGCGCCTGGCCGGCGACGTGGTGCGCGAGCGCCTGGCCCTGCGCGGCATCGCCACCGACGACCTTCGGATCGAGCTGATCGGGGTCGAAAGCCTGCACGGCACCGGCGCCGGGCGCCCCGAGCCTTACGAGGCCCGGTTGCGCGTCGCCGGGCGCACGGAGGACCGCACGGCGGCGGAAGCGATCGGCCAGGAAGTCGAGACCCTGTACACCAATGGCCCGGCTGGTGGCGCCGGCGCCTTCGCCTCGGTGCGCGAGGTGCTGGCGGTCCAGTCGGTGCTGCTGCCTCGCGATCTGGTCACGGCCTCGGTGCGGGTGGTGGACGGGTCATGACGGTCCGGGTCTACGATCTGGCCCATGCCCGGACCGGCGACAAGGGCCACGGCGTCAACGTCGCGGTGATTGCCTACGACCAGGCCGGCTACGCCCATCTCGATCGCCACTTGACCGCCGAGAAGGTGATGGCCGCGTTCGCCCATTTCGCCGCCGGCCCGGTCCACCGCTACCCGCTGCCCAGGCTTCGCGCCTTCAATTTCGTCGTCGACCACGCCCTCGGCGGCGGCGTCACCGCCAATCTGTCCCAGGACCTGCACGGCAAGAGCCTGAGTTCGCTGATGCTGACCATTACCTTGCCCGACCGCGACGAGACGCGCTGAGGATGGCGGAACCGGCCGAAATTCCAGAGCATGAGGCCGACGGCGAAATCGCCGCCCTTTACGACGACATCAAGACGGCCACCGGTGTCGGCATGGTGAATCTCATCTATCGGCGCATGGCAACGGTGCCCGGACAGCTCGCCTGGGCCTGGGGCACGGTGCGGCCGCTGTTCGCCGACGGCGACATCGGGAGGGCGCGGACGGCCATGGTCGCGGCGCTGGACCTTCCCCCGGTTTTACCGATTTCCCGCCCGGCGCTGGCCGTGGTCGGGGTCGATGGGGCCGGGGAGGCCTCGATCGGGCAAATCATCGATGCCTACAACCGGGGCAACAGCGGCAATCTGTTTGCCTTGAGCGCCCTGGCCACATTCTTGGATTCGGGTGCCGAGGCGCCGGCGGAGCCTGGCTCGGCCGCACCCGCCCCCGCGCGGCCCCCCGATCTGCCGCCGATCGTGGCGCTGGCGGAGATGGACTGGGCGCTCGCCGATCTGGTTCGGGACATGAGCGCGCCGGTCGCGCCGCCGGGCCGGCCGATGATCCCGAGCCTCTATCGCCATCTCGCCCTTTGGCCCGGCTTCCTCGCCCTGGCCGCTACAACGATGCTGCCTCATCAGCAGGGCGGGGCCGTCGCGCGCTTGGCCGGCGCCCTACATCGGCAGGCCGTCGCCGAAGCGCCGGCCCTCGCGGCGCGCCTTCGGACCCCCGCCGCGACCACACCGCCGAGCGGCGCGGCGCGCGAGGAACTGATCGCGACCTTCCGCGCCTATGGGCAAGGCCCGATCGCGACAATGATCGTCATCGGCCACATGCTCAGGCGCGCCTTGCCCTGAGGGGGCACCCGGTTCAGCGATTGCGGACGCTGGCGCCGGCGTCGATGGAGACCACGGTGCCGCTGATGTAGGACGCGCGCGGGCTGGCCAGGAAGGCCACCGTGTCGGCGACCTCTTCCGGAGTGCCGGCGCGGCCCATGGGCAAGTCGGCGAGATAGTCCTGCCAGCGGCTCTTGTCGCCATGCTCGCCCTCGGCGCGCTTCTCGAGCAGGGTTCGCATGCGGTCGGTGGCGATCAGGCCCGGATTAACCGCGACCACGCGGACACCGTGGTCGGGGCTGGCGCCGCCGAGCGCCCGGGTGAAGCCCATCAAGCCGGCATTGCCGGCGCTCCCGGCGATATAGTTGGCGGCCGGGCGCTCGCCGGCCAGGCCGATGACGTTGACGATCACGCCGGCGCCGCGTGCCGCCATGCGGCCGTAGATGGCGCGGGTCAGGTTGATGTAGCCGAATACCTTGAGGTCCCAGGCCTCGCGCCAGCGCGGTTCGTCGATGGTGGCGAGATCACCGCCCGGAATCGCGCCGGCGTTGTTGATCAGGATATCGACCTCGGCGCAGGCCTCCGCCAGGCGCGCGATGTTGGCGCTCTCGCTGAGGTCGAGCGGGTGAATCGAGACCGCGACGCCGGTCGTGTCCATGATCTGCTTCTTCGCGGCTTCCAGATCGGCGCCGGTGCGTGCCGCCAAATGGAGCGTGCAGCCTTCGGCGGCAAGCCGGCCAGCCACCGCGCGCCCGATGCCTTTCGAACCGCCGGTGACCAGGGCCGTCTGGCCGGTCAAGCTCAAATCCATGTTCGGTCTCCCCGCATGTTGTTTCGGTCGCGCCCGTTATACCGACCGCCGGCCGGATTGCGAGCGGCGAATCACGCGGCTTCGATTGGTGTCGGCCGGAAAAGCGGCCCAAAGGACCGGTGAGCCGGGAAGGGCGAGGACGATGGCATGAACGTCGCGCAAGAACCGACACGGCGATCCATTCTCAAGGGCACCGTCGAGGTGCCTCTTGCCCCGAAACGGCCCTGGCCTGGAATCGCACCCTGGCTTTGTTACGCATCCATTTCGGGATCCGAGCCATTCGGGTCAGCCGGTCGGGTCCGGCGCGACCCGGATCAGGAGCTTGCCGAAATTGCGGCCTTCGAGCAGGCCGATCAGGGACTCGGGCGCTTTTTCGAGCCCGTCGACGATATCCTCCCGATAGGTGAGTTGCCCGGCCCGCAGCCAGCCGCCGACCCGGTCCAGAAACTCCTGGAGCTGATCCGCATAATCGGTGACGATAAAGCCCCGGAACGTGATTCGACGGGTCAGAATCAAGAACATCAGTTGCGGCAGGCGGTTCGGTCCCGCCGGCAATTCGGTGGCGTTGTAATGGGCGATCAGGCCGCAGACCGGCACCCGGGAAAACGGATTGAGCAGGGGCAGGACCGCCTCGAACACGCCGCCGCCGACATTCTCGAAATAGACATCGATCCCGTCCGGGCATGCCGCCGCCAACGTCGCCGTGAAATCGTCTTGCCCGTGGTTCACGCAGGCGTCGAACCCCAGGTCATCGACCACATAGGCACACTTGTCGCCGCCGCCCGCGATGCCGACCACGCGGCAGCCCTCGATCTTGGCGATTTGACCGACCACCGCGCCCACCGCGCCCGAGGCGGCGGCGACCACCACGGTCTCCCCGGCCCGCGGTTTGCCGATGTTGCGAAGGCCGGTATAGGCGGTCATGCCCGGCATGCCGAGAACACCCAAGGCAGTTGAAATCGGCGCCAGCGCGGGGTCGAGCTTGCGCATTCCGGCGCCGTCGCTGAGCGCGAAGTCCTGCCAACCGGTGCGCCCGACGACCATATCCCCGACCGCGAAATCCGGGTGGCGCGAGGCCGTCACCGTGCTCACCGTGCCGCCTTCCATGACCTCGCCGATCGCGACCGGGTCGGCATAGCTCCGCTCCGCGTTCATCCGCCCGCGCATATAGGGATCCAGGGACAGATAGATCGTCCGGCAGAGAAACTCGCCCTCCGCCGGCGCCGGAACCGGCCCCTCGGTCAGATCGAAATCGCTCGGCTTGGGTGCCCCCGCCGGGCGGGCGGCCAAAACGATGCGGCGGTTGGGAGAATCGGTCATGGCGGCCTCCTCGCGGCAACGGATTTCGGGGTCGCGGTCCTGGTCAATCCAGTTCGAATTCGGCCTTGTAGTCGATTCTGGATTGGGAGTCCTGCTCGTTCTTCCTCGGTACGCAATTGCCGATCGCCAGCATCTCGATCTCGGTGCCGATGATTGGGAAGGCGTGTTGAAGCCGGTTGTCGTTCGCCACAAGGGTCGGAAGGTACGGCTCTATTTCCGAGGTGACGCCGCCTTCGCCTCGCCGAAGACTTACGATTACCTCGAAGCCGAGGGTTTCCCGTACGCGATCCGGTTGTCGACCGACCAAGTTCTGCGGGAAAGCATCCCACATCTGCTCACACGACCCGTCGGCCGTCCGTGACGGCTCGGGACCGAATTCTCGGTCGTATGCCCATTATGCTATCATTGTCGGCGATAGGGAGGAACCATCCGGGGACTATCGGTCTATCGAGCTGCTCTACGCTAAATTTTGGCGGTCGGGCTGCTCATACCGTATATGTCGGGATAAACTGGCCGCAATATCGCGGATCACGAAATTCGGGCAGCAGATCGAATCTGCTGCATGGTAACAAGAATTGGAGGTATCACTTTGGACCGGAACGAACTTCGACAGCGACTAAAGGACTACAAATTCTTTCATACCATCCAGTTGGGAGATGGCCTTCAGACACCAGGGAACCCGGTTCCCGAACATAAGAAGATCGTTATGGAGACGATCGCGTCACTCGACTTAAAGGACAAGCGAGTCTTGGACATCGGGTGTGCGAACGGTTTATTCTCGTTCGAGGCGGAAAGATGTGGTGCCGGCGAAGTGTTGGCCGTAGACAATTCGGCATTACCTCTGAAGCCGATGACTGAACTGTTGATCCCATATCTTGGATCGAAAATCAGAGTGCGACATGAAAATATATTGGAATTGAACAAATCAGATATTGGAGAATTTGACCTGATTATATTTGGCGGGCTTCTCTACCATCTGCGTTATCCGTTCTGGTCACTCAAAATTATCAGAGATCTGTTGGTTGATCACGGGACTATGATCTTGGAAACAGCGGTCTTAGGCGACAGTAACCGGCACGCGATACTTTATTGCCCGAGCAGCACGGATAGTCCCTATGGGCAATTTTCGAATTCTGTTGCTTTTTTCAATATTAAAGCACTTAGAGAGACGCTTGAGTTTCTGGGCATCAAGGTAAAAACCGAGCACGTGACCACTAAGACGAGGAAAATTTTTTTGCAACAGATCTGGCGCCTAATAGACCCAACCTACCAACCGGTGAGGCGCGCTGTATTTCTCTGCGAGCGCCATTCGGAGGTCTCGGATAAAGAACTGCTGGAGGTCTATGAGGGAACCCGCAGCGGCTAGTGCACAGACCCGTTCGGAAGGGTCATCGGATTTTCACGGACATTGCCGTGGCCAATACAGCGCCGGCGGCAATCCGATCCAGGGCCGCATATCCAAGCGTGGCAGCAGATATCTCCGGACGCTGTTTGTGCAGGCGGCCGATATCATCCTGATGCGCCCGCATAACCGGGAAAAGTTCATTTGAAAATGAGAAAGGACTTGGAACGCCGGATAGGCAAGCTTGAGGGTGCGTCGGGCAGCGGTGCGGGCGATATCCTTTGATAAACGACCGAATCTTAACGCGATTTCCCCCGAACCCATGCCACGGGCGAAACCCATCGGCTGATAGAAGAGAGAATGACGATGACGCTTGGCAAACCGCGCCGTCACCGTCTCGTCATGGTCCGCGTCCGCTTTTCCGACAGTGGTCGAGCGACTCGAATTCTCGGAGTCACGGCCGGATCGACTTAGCCGGTAAGTGTCTCGCATGCACAGGTCGCTCTAGACCAAGGGGCGATTCAGGATTTTCCGCCGCGATCGACCGAGCCAGAATGGTTCTGACGCAAGACAGGATCGCCAACAAAGACAGAGCGAGGTCATAGTAGGCCAAATTCACCGCCGCGCCGGCGACAAAGAAGCCGACCATGCTCACATGAATCATCGCGGCGAGTTGGCCTGCCCAAGTCATTTCCGGGCGGTTCCTGGCGTTGCGAATAATCCAATTGCCGTTCCGCCAAGCCACCAACACCAACATCATATAGATGCCAATCCCGATGAATCCGTGCTGGCCCAGAAGTTCAAAATAGATGCTGTGTGGCGCGCGTGACCGCTCGGCTTCGGGCACATACCTCCTAAAGACGTCGAACGATTCCGTGACACTGAATCCGCCTCCGACCAAGGGATGATCGTTGGCAATCCTGAAGCTGACTTCCCAGACTTCCAGACGGCCTTGGAACGACGAATCCTTGTCCGCGGTCTTGATCGTACCCATCCGGTCGCCCCAGCTATCCGGCATGAGGGAGACCGCCGGCACCAGAAGAAGGGCAGCCACGATCGCGCCCAATACCTTTTTCTTGCCCCGCCACCACAGATAGAACAGCATGGCGCCCATGCCGATCAATCCGCCGCGCGAATAGGTCACGATCACGGTCACGACCACCAGCGCCATCACCGCGACCAATGAAAATCGCACGAATTTCTGCTCGGAGGTGAGACGCAAATAGTTGAGCAACGGGACCGTGATGACCAGGGCCAGGGCCAAATGGTTGTTGTCGGTGATCATCGTGCCCGGTGGCCCGGAATGATGATGGCGCCCGCCGGAGAGTACCCATGCCGCGGAGCCCTCGATGCTGAAATAGCTGATCGAGATCGCCGCAACCCATATAAAGGCATGAATCCTGGTCCGATTGTTGATCAGACCTATGATGAAAAGCAGTAGGAAGAGGGTCTTGATAGTGCGTTCCCATATCGGCCAGGAGATGGCCGGAACCATCGCCGTTATCGTCGTCACGGTGACCCAAAAAATGAACAGGCCAATAAGTACCGTGGTCCGGTTGATGGGAATTTTGACCGGTTCCCGCGACAGGGCCCAAGACAAGCTCGTCACGATCGCCATCACCAAGACCAGGCGAAAGTTTCCCACCGCACCGAAGACTTCGCGATGCGGGTTCATGAAGCTGATCCATTCCCAGACCAGCAAACCCACGTGGGGCATGAAAAACGCGGTCGGGATCAGGCCGACCAAGGCGATCATCAGGACGTAGGCGCGCACCTTGATCGGCCTTTCACAAGCGTGATAGTTTTGGCGCCGCGGACGTACAGGTTTGCCATGGTTTGACGTCAGGCCTTGAAAGAGCCCGAGGCGCCAACCGTGGCCGCGCCGGCCCAGTCCGGGCGCCCGTCAGTGGCGGCATGTGATCCGGAAAAGCCGCCGGCACAAAGGATGAACGGAACATGGGCGGACTCGTCTTTCTCATCGCGATCATCGGCGTGGCGATGGTCATCCGATGGAGCATGAAATATGACAAGGTCGCGCCTGATGGCGAGACCGCCGGCTTGCTCGCGATGAAGACTACTCATGTTGAAGACAGGACGCAAACGGCGGCCACGCGCCCTGAGGTGCGGCGACGCCGCACCGGTAACAGAAGCTGATCGGCGCCGTAATACCAACCGGCATTGAGTGAAACTCATTGCGGGTTGGCAAGCGCGACGGCGCGCCCGAGCTTATGCGAGGAAAGCCTGCGTGGCGACTGAACGCACTACGAATTGCGATGAGTCTTGCCCATCGCAATTTGGTATACCGCGCCTCGGCTCCCGCTATTGATCCGGGCGATCGCCGCCTGGGTGGTCCACAAGGCGTTGGCCATGTCCAGGAAACTTATGATCGCGGCCAGGTCGCCGTCCCGTTCCGGCAATTGGGCCCTGGCGGTGGCATCGCGGACCACCGCGACCTCGAAGCCGTGGTCCAGAAGCTCGAGCATTTTGGCCCGGACGCAGAGGTTGGCCGACGTCCCGATCAAATCGTTGGCGCTCGGTGTCGGCGACAAGAGCCGCGGCCATTTCAGACCCGCCTTCAAGGCATTTTACGGCGTTTCACCCACCGACTTCCGAGCCACCGACTCAGAGCACGAACTCTGACGGCGTCTCGCAGGGGGGCACGCGGCCAGAAGCCCCGTGAAGGCCGCCGCGATAAACCGCGAAGCGGCCGCTAACGTCGCAACCGGGCCCGGACAAATCCTGACGCCGCCTCAAGAATTATTTGTTCGGGACCGTGGGGGCGACCCGCAATCGACCACAAGGCGATCAGGACACCGGCGAAGGTGATGACGCCGATACCCACGTCATGAAGCAGCGATACCAGCGGCAACCCGATGTCCGCGTCGTGAGCGGATCGAACGGCCAGCCACATGGCCGCGCTCGCCACGGCCGGACGCCACAACAGCGACACCATGTCGGTGACTCTGGCGTATCGGAGCCGAGCGGCGATCAGCAGCATCGGCAGAACCATGACGGCCATCATGGCGGTGCGAGTCGGGGCGATAGCCGAGACACCGTAGAGATGGCCGACCGACGCAACGGCCACGACCAGAACACAGGAATAGACCAATTGGGCCAAGGCGTAAGGACGCTCACCGCCCATGGCCAGAAAATACGGCCACATGCCGAGCATGATCGCCTCGAGGGACCCAAAGATGCCGAGCCATCGGAAGAACGGCACCGAAGGGCGCCATTGCCCCCCAGCAGCACCGGCACCAAATCTCCCGCCACCACGGAAATTCCGACGCCGGCGGGAAACGCGTAGATGGCGGTCAATCCGAAGACGCGCAGAAACGCCTTGCGCGACTCCCTCACATCATGCGCGACTTTGGCGAATGTCGGCAACAAGGCCCGGCCAGCGGGCATGATCACATCGCGCGTTGCCATCCCCGAAACGTCGGCGGCCATGAAATAAGTGCCGAGGGTCTCGGCGCCGGCAATGCCGCCGATGATGAATTCGTCCACCCTCCGGCCGACGAAACGGCTAACGTTGACGAGGATCAGCCATTGCGAAAAGAACCAAAACGCCCGAATTCTCGTGAAGCAAAGACGGGGGCGATAGGGCGACATGGCATAGCTGATGATCACGGTCAACGCACCGGATACGGGCGCGGCGATCGCCAGGGCGCGATAATCGCGAATAAAAATAACAAGCGCTAACGCAAATACGAAAAGAGACAATCTCTGAATGACCGAATAAAAAAAATCTCTTCGGAACTGCAAGTTTTTCTGGAAATCAACGACTCCGATATTTTCAAATCCTAAGATTAAACTTTGCAAAGCGATAATCTGCATGACAAACAATACGCGCTCGTCGTCAAAATATTTCGCCACCAATGGCGCCAGAGTAATTAAAACCACTGTCATTAGAAGCCCAGCGATTATTTTTAAAGTCCAGGCGCTATTGTAATCATCCTCTGTCGCGTTTTCGTTTCTCACCACCGCGGCTCCGACGCCGGTCTCGGCAAGTGCCCGAAGAAATCCGATGACGATCATGGCCATGGCGATCACCCCGAAATCGTCGGGGGTCAGCAATCTGGCCAGTATGATCACATTGACCACGCCAACCGTTCTCAGGACCCACCGCATGAAAATCATCCAGGCGACCCCCTGGACCATGTGCTTGCTAATGGTCGCTAAATTGTGTGGCTGTTCTTCCATAAAAATTCCTGGTCGGTTAGGCTTCCGCGCCAGCCCCGCGCCGTACGGTTGCATCCGAATGAAGCATCAATATCCCTGAGCGCCGATCAAGCCAAGGATTGATCCGACGATTTGCCGCCGGATACTGTTGCCAAGGTCGGCCTCGGTGACACGGACGTATCTCGGCTACAGAATCGAAAACACCGCGTTCATCCCGTATTTCTCGAGATTGATCTGCCATTCCTGTTCATTGGTTTTCAGATTCAGGCAGCATATGCGGGACGGCATCGGCGGAAAGGATTTTCGATGACTTTCGAGGCCGGTCATTGTCTTCATTTGAGCCTTGACCCAGCGAACGGTATTTTTGAACTTGGTCGCCCGGAGTCGTGAGAATCCCACGATCAGACGTTGCTCGTCGAGAAACTTGATTCCGCGACACCATCCGAGCGGATTCACGGCATCTAGGAATTCTCCGATGTTTATGATATCCCAAACTTTCAATGAGCTTTGGTCGGCAATTAAAATATTGCCATCAACAGATGTGAAATAAATATCTCCGTTGTGAAATATCCCATCATGGGATAAAGAAACGTTACGAATTCCTTTACCAGACAGATCTATTTTCTTTCCGAAATCAGTCAAACATTGTGCGTCTTTTTTGTTGCAGCGCGTTGTCCAAATATCGTCACCAATAGTGAAGACGAAGTTCGGATGCGCAATGTGAGGTTTGGTGCTCGGAATTTTGCGATAATCCGTAGTTTTCGAAAATCTGTCCCAAGTGTTGTTGCCGAGAACATCCCACTCGTTGATGGTTTTCCCTTCAGGGGTCACCTCGGCGACCATGTCCAAACCGGTAACGGCGACGAGATAGGTGCCGTCGCGGGTCGGAGCGATGTGATGCAAGTCATTAAAATAGGGCAAAGATATATAATTTTTGACCGAAAAGTTTTTTGGATCATATATAAGTAATTCCGTTTCCGTACAAAGATAAAGAAGATTACCTTGCAATGTTCCGGTTTTGAAAATGATGGCCGGAGTTTCGTCGGAGCACGCGTCCGATGGTGATATGTATTCGATAACTTTTTCGACTTCAAGTGTGTCGAGATCGATACCCAGCAGACTCGCTTTGTCACAACTGCGCCACATCTGATCGTTGGTCGAACCACAGCGCGCGGTGCCCCCGACGATAAAAAGCTCGGACATTCCGTTCCTTCCCGAAACAAATTTGGATTGGAGGCGGCGTCAAGCTTGATGCAGTCATGGCCGCGACGGCCGGGACGGAAGCGCTTGCCGGGCCGCGAGGATTGGGTTATCCCCCATTTTCAGACATTTGTCGAGGCTTCGGGCGCCATCGACGCGACCGCGTGGGCGTGTGCCGAATGCTGGCGCGGCGCGCGGACGTATCATTTGGGCCGATCTTCGAATGGACAGGGGAGAAATCGAGGTGAAGCTTGTCGACTCGATGGCCCGGCTCGGGACCGAGAGCGCGTTCGAATTGCTGGCGCGGGCCAAGGCGCTCGAGGCCGAAGGCCGCGACATCATCAATCTGGGCATCGGCCAGCCGGATTTTCGCACCCCCGATCATATCGTCGCGGCGGCCCAGAAGGCGTTGGCGGATGGCCATCACGGCTATACGCCCGGCAACGGCATCCTTCCGCTCCGCGAGGCCGTGGCCGCGGATATCGCCCGCTATCGCAAGGTCAACATCGATCCCGATGACGTGGTGATCGTGCCCGGCGGCAAGGTCACCATGTGGTACGCGATCCTGATGTTCGGCGCGCCCGGGACCGAAATCCTCTACCCCAATCCGGGCTTCCCGATCTATGAATCGGTGATAAATTTCACCGGCGCCAAGGCGGTACCGATCCGGTTGCGCGAATCGGAAGGCTTCGCGTTCGACGCCGAAGAAGTGCTCGACAAGATCACGCCCGCGACCCGGCTGCTGATTCTCAACAGCCCGGCCAACCCGACCGGCGGCGTGGTGCCGCGCGCCCAATTCGACCGCCTGGTCTCAGGCCTGGAACGCCATCCGCAAGTGGTCGTGCTGTCGGACGAGATCTACGCCCGCCTGCTCTACGACGACGCCGAATTCGTCACCCTGCTCGGCTACGAATCCCTGCGCGAGCGGCTGATCATGCTCGACGGCTGGAGCAAGACCTACGCCATGACCGGCTGGCGGATCGGCTACGCGGTCTGGCCGCGGGCGCTGGTCGATCTGGCCACCCGGCTCAACATCAACTCGGTCTCCTGCACGAACGCCGCCACCCAATACGCGGCGGTCGCGGCCCTGGAGGGGCCTCAAGACTCGGTAGAGACCATGCGCCGGGCGTTCGACGAGCGGCGCAAGGTGATCGTCGCCGAGACCAACACCATCGACGGTTTCTCCTCGATCTTGCCCCAGGGTGCGTTCTACACCATGCCCAACATCACCGGCACCGGGCTGACCTCGAAACGGATGGAGACCCTGCTGCTCGAGGAGCTGGGCGTCGCCGCGGTCGCCGGCACCAGCTTCGGCGCGTTCGGCGAAGGCTATATCCGGTTTTCGTACGCCAACAGCACCGACAATATCCAGAAGGCGCTCGGTCGGATACGGGATTACGCCGCCGGCACGGGTTGGCGCAGCGCGGCTTGAGCTCCGGGCCGCGGCCGGCTACTTGATCTGGGCACCGGTATTGCCATCGAAATACAGATCGACAGCGCGGCCCTGGGCGTCGAGCGCCTCGACCTGAACCAATTGACCGGTGCGCCGAATCTGCAGCACATCGCGGAATCCCAAGGCGGCGACCCGGTCGATGATCTGCTTCGCGGTCACCACCGGGATGACCTGCGGGGCGATGATGACCGGAGATTGTTGCTGGGCCAGCGCCGCGGCCGGCGCAAACGCTGCCGCGCACACGGCGATGATGACGATTCTAATCATGGTTGCCTCCCTTTCTTTGGTCGAGGGGCTGTCGACCGATCATAGATTACCGGCGCGGGCCGGTACGATCCTTGATGGGGATCAAGTCCGCGCGGTCTATTCGGGCGCCGATCGGGAAGGCGACGGCCGGGCATGGAGCCGCATATGGCAGTGGCCAGTGCGCGCCACGTCCTCGATGGTTTCCTGAAACCGGTCGCCGATCCGGACCGCCTGATTGGGATTGAAGGTCGGGTCGAAAGCGTCGCCGAACTTGGTCTTCTGCATATTGACCATGCGGACCAAGACCCCGATCGTGAACCATTCGCTGTCCCGGACCAGGATCACCGGGCCGCCTGACGCGCCTTTCACGAAATCACAGTCGATGTTGTAGAACTCGTCGGTGCCGAAATCCATGTCACCCGGCAATTTCCGCACCGGACCGCAATAGGGGCTGACCATGATGATCTTGGTCTTGTCGTGCAGGGCGGCGATCAGATAGCGGGCACCGTGCTCGCGCATGTCCTCGAAATGGTCTTCGGTCAGAGCATAGTAGTTCAGGCAACCGTAGTGGTCCGAAATCCTGCGGTCCAGGACCGCCACCGCCCAGTCGCGGTTGAAATTATGGAACGGATTGGTGCTGCCGACCGTAAACTCGGCGACCCGAACCCGTTCGCCCTCGGGTCCGCCCGGATAATAGTAGTACTCCCGCGACCGCAACCGTCCCTGGAGGTTGTAGAAGTTGTGTGCCGCGGTAATGATGAGGTCGAAATCCCGGTTCGGATCGCTGCTTTCGGTGCAGACGATGGTCGCCGTGCCGACCGCTTTCTTGGCCTCGTATCCGATCGAGCCCACCGGCGACAGGCGGCGGCGCTCCTCGAACGTCATCGGCCGGCGATCGTCGCGCCCGAATATGTTGACATGGTGGAGCAGGGACGATGCCTGCCCGCTTGGCTCCGGCGGGTGGACAGGATGCGCGACGCCGGCGCCGACCCAAGTCGACAAGGCCGCGCCGGCAACGACAATCAACGGGAATAGGCGCCCAATTCCGTTCTCCATGGCTCGCACCTCGACGATCGGACAATTCCGGATCCCACCACATCCCACCACCATCATCGCACGACTCGGCTCGGAATGCACCTGGCGAACGTGGACCGCCGACATTCGGACTTAGAGAAACGTCGGCGCCGGCTAGGGTTCGTCGCCACCGGGGCGGCGGCGAATATCCTGGTCTCGGTGGACATAGACGCTCAACAGCAGCCCCATGGCCACGAGCACGGTCATCATGGCGGTGCCGCCATAGGAGATCAGCGGCAATGGCACTCCGACCACCGGAACCAGTCCGGTGACCATGGCCACGTTGATGAAAACGTACAGGAACAGGGTCGTGGTCACGCCGATCGCCAGCAGACGACCGAATTGGGAGCGCGCGCGGAGCGCGACCGCGACGCCGTAGGCCAGCAGCCCGCTGTAAAGCAGCAGCAATCCGAGGGCGCCGACCAGGCCGAGTTCCTCGGCCAGCATCGTGAAAATGAAATCGGTTTGATGCTCGGGCAGAAAGTTCAGGTGACTTTGCGTGCCTTGCATGAAGCCGCGGCCGAACAGGCCGCCGGAGCCGAGCGCGATCTTGGACTGAAGAATATGATAGCCCGAGCCCAGCGGATCGCTTTCCGGATTCAGGAACGTCATGATCCGCTCGCGCTGGTATTCCTGCATGAATTGCCATGCGAGCGGTACCGCCGCGATGCCGACAACGCCGAGGGCGGCGAAGTAGCGCATCGGCACCCCGGCCATGAAGACGATCGCGCCGGCGCCAATGAGGAGCATCACCGCCGTCCCCAGATCCGGTTGTCGGAGAACCAGCAGCGCCGGCAGGACCAGAACAGCGAGCGGCGCCACCAGGGCTCTCGGCCGGCGTACGTCGTCCAGGGTGAGGCCGTGGAAATAGCGGGCCAGGGCCAGGACCAGGGCGATCTTGGCCACTTCCGAGGGTTGGAGCCGAATCACCCCAAGGTCGATCCAGCGTTGGGCGCCCATGCCCACGGTCCCGATCCACTCGACCGCGATCAACAGGGCGATCGAAACGGCGTAAATGACATAGGCCCATTTCAGCCAATGGCGCAAATCGATGGTCGCGATCACGATCATGGCGCCGAGGCCGACGGCGAAGCGGATGATCTGACGGGATGCCCAGGGCTCCAGATTGCCGTCGGCGGCCGAATAGAGCATGGCGAAACCGGCGCCGGCGATCACGCACAACAGCGCCACGAGAGTCCAGCTGATCTGCTCGAGCTTGCCAAACAGCGTCATCTCCGGGCGGCCGGTGCCGAGTGTGCCGCGGGCCATCGCGTCACGCGTCCTCGGGCGCGTTGCGTCCCAAGGCGCCGGTCGGGATGCCGCCGCCGGGCGAGCCCCGCCGCTGGGCCTCGATCAGGATGTCGCGCGCCATCGGCGCCGCCACCTTCGAGCCGCCGCCGCCATGCTCGACCACCACCGCGACCGCGTAGCGCGGCTGATGCACCGGCGCGTAGCCGACGAACAGCGCGTGATCGCGGTCCTTCCAGGCCCGATCCTCGTTCTTGACGATGCCGGCATCGCGCTCGGCCTTGGTAATCCGCTTGACCTGGCTGGTGCCGGTCTTGCCACCCATGGCCATTGCCGGCTGCTCGATGCGGGCGCCATGGGCGGTACCGCGCGGGCCGTTGACGGCCTTGGCCATGCCTTCCCGGACCACGCGCAGCGACCAATCCGAAACGCCCAGGGAGTGCGCCGGGGCCTGCTCCGGCGCCGCGGCCGACGGGTCACGGCCCACGGCCCGTGTCAGATAGGGGCCGATGGCGCGCCCGCCATTGACGAGTCGCGCGGTCATGACCGCGAGCTGCAGCGGTGTCGTAAGCAGGTGGCCCTGGCCGATTCCGACATTCAGTGTTTCGCCCTTTTGCCAAGGCCGGTCATAGGTCGCCAGTTTCCAGTCCGGGGTCGGCACCAATCCGGCCCGTTCGCCCGGGAGATCGAACTCCAGCGATCGCCCGAATCCGAGCAGCGCCGCCGTCGCCGCGATCCGATCGGCTCCCAACTTGAGCGCAAGGTCGTAGAAATAGACATCGCAGGATTGGGCGATGGCGTCGGTCATGGCCAGGTGGCCGTGACCGCCGCGCTTCCAACAGTGGAACCGGCGAATGCCGAGCTCGACGTGACCGGCGCACCAGACCCGGTGGCTCGGACCGGCGATTCCGGACTCGAGGGCCGCCAGGGCGACCACCAGCTTGAACACCGAACCGGGCGGGTATTGGCCCGAGATCGCCTTGTTGATCAGCGGTGCCCGCGGATTGTTGACCAGTTCGGACCATTGCCGGTGGGTCAGTCCTTGATTGAAGGCATTGGGATCGAAGCTCGGCGTCGAGGCGATAGCCAGGACCTCGCCGGACCCGACATCGAGCACCGCGGCCGAAGCGCTTTCCGCGCCGAGCCGAGTGGCGGCGAATTCCTGGATGCCGGCATCGATGGTCAGAGTGACGTCGTCGCCGGGCTGGCCTTCGTTTCTGGCCAGTTCGCGGATCACCCGACCGTGCGCATTGACCTCGACCTGCAGGTTGCCGGCGCGCCCGCGCAACGCCAGATCATGCGTTTTTTCGACGCCGTTCTTGCCGATTCGGAAATCGGGCAGCTCCAGCACCGGATCACCGGTGAGTTCGGTTTCGGACACGGCCGCCACATAGCCGATGACATGGGCGAAGGCGGCGCCGAACGGATATTGGCGCACTTGGCCGACATCGATCGAAACGCCGGGCAAGTCCGGCGCGTTGACTTCGATCCGGGACACCTGACTCCAGGACAGATGCTCGCGGATCGTGACCGGCAAGAACCGGCGCCGGCGTCCGATATCATCGAGAATGCGGCTTCGCTCGCGATCGTCGAGGGGGATGATCGCGGCCAGAGAATCCAGCGTGCGGGCGATATCCCCGCCCTGCTCCGGGACCAGGATCAGTCTGTAGTTCTGCTTGTTATGGGCGACCGGGTGCCCGGTCCGATCAAAGATTCGTCCGCGCGGCGGCGCCAGCAAGCGCAGATTGATCCGATTCTCCTCGGCCAAGGTGTGAAATCGCTCGGACTGAACGACCTGCAGGTAATAGAGCCGGCCGGCGAGCATGGTCATCATCGCCAATTTGGCGCCGCCCAGGATGGCAGCGCGGCGATTGAACATCTTGATGCGGCGCAGTTCGTGCTGTTGCATGACGGGCGTCGGCTCAGGCGGGGCGCAACAGCTCGCGCTGGACCAGGCCGAACAGGCTGCTGAGCGCCGGATAGAGGGCCATCGTCAAGAGCAACTGAAACAGGGCCGGCGCCGGCGCCGCCAGGGTTTGATAGTAGGCCGACGCGATCAGCCAGCCCAAGACCGCGGCGCCGACGGCCAGCACGGCAAACCCGAACCAGATCACGACAAAGGACTTGCCGTGAAAAAACCGGCCCTGATTGACGACGACCGCATGAACCGACACGTAGACCAACGCCGACAATCCTAGCGGCGTGCCGGACAATGCGTCCTGAAACAGACCGATCAGGCCGCTCGCCGCATAGGGCATCAGATCCGGCCGGTGCACCGCCCAGTAATAGACCGCCATGAGTGGCAGCAGCGGCATCACCGACCCCAACAACGGCACCCCCAACGGCAGCACGCACAGGACCACCAACATGGTCGTCAGGGTGACCGGGACCAGGCCCCGCAAAGCGGATTCGACTCGTGGCCAAATTTCCTCGTCGCGAGTCATTGCGCCGGCTCCGGGGGCCGCGGGTCGGGCGCCATCGGCTTCAGCGGCGGCATCGTGCCATCGGCCAGCAGCACATATTCGAGGAGGCTGAAATCGACCAGCGGCTGGACGCGATTTTCGCCATCGCCGACCGCCGAGACCTTGCCGATCGGCAGCCCGGGTGGCAACAGGCCACCATGTCCCGATGTGACGATCCGGGCACCGATCTCGATCCGCGCGTTCTGGGCCAGCAGCGCCAGATAGGCGGTTTCGGTGTTGTCCCCGGCCAGGATCGCCCGTTGGCGGGTCGCTTCCACCACCACCGGAATCCGCGAGTTGAGGTCGGTGACCAGCAGCAGCCGCGACGATCGTTCGCCGACCTCGACCACCCGTCCGACCAACCCGTCATTGGTGATCGCCGCCTGACCCTTGGCGACGCCGTCGCGGGCGCCGGCATCGAGCAGCTTGGTGCGCACGTAGGCGCTCCCCGAATCGCCGATCACCCGGGCGCTCACGAACGCGCTCAAGGTTTCCGGGCGGTAATTGAGCAACGCCCTGAGCGCCGCGTTCTCCTGTTCCAGCCGGCGGGCCACGGTTTCCCACCGGAGCAGCCGCTCGTTGGACTGGCGCAAGGCTTCGTTTTGCTCGTAGACGGTGAACACCCGTCCGACCGCCTCGGCCATGTCCTGGGCGGATTCAATAGGCCGCGCCAACGCCCCCATGACCGGCGCCATCAGGTCGGTCACGGCAGTGCTCAGACGTTCGACCATCACGGTCTGGGTGCGCCCGACCATGAGCAGGGTGAACGCGCCGGCGAGCAGGACGACAAACCCAAAGCGTTGCAGCAACGCCTTCGCCGGCGCCGCCACGCGCGTCACATAGCGGCCGTCCCATCGCCGCATCGGATCTCTTCTCCTAGCCGCCGCCCCGGCGCGCCGCCCGCCACTCCGCCGAGCCGGTCACCGGATCAATAGGCAACATGAAGCACATGGCGTAGCGTGGCCATTTCCTCGAGCGTGCGCCCGGTCCCCAATGCGACACAGGTCAGCGGTTCCTCGGCGATCGACACCGGCAAGCCGGTCGCGTGGCGCAGCACCACGTCGAGGTTGTTGAGCAGCGCGCCGCCGCCGGTGAGCATGATTCCCTTGTCGACGATATCGGCGGCCAGTTCCGGCGCGGTGTTCTCCAACGCCACCTTGACCGCCTCGATGATCGCGCCCACCGGCTCGGCTAGGCTTTCCGAGATTTGGCGTTGGCTGATCACGATCTCCTTGGGCACGCCGTTCATCAAATCGCGGCCCTTGATCTCCATGCCGTCGCCGTTGCCGTCTTCGGGAGGGCAGGCGCTGCCGATCTGGTTCTTGATTCGCTCGGCGGAGGATTCGCCGACCAGCAGATTGTGGTTGCGCCGGATGTAGCCGATGATCGCCTCGTCCATCTTGTCGCCGCCGATCCGGACCGAGCGCGAATAGACGATGCCGCCCAGCGACAACACCGCGACCTCGGTGGTGCCGCCGCCGACATCGACCACCATCGAGCCGGTCGGCTCGGT